>DATHOI010000791.1:0-3062 GCA_035485095.1 Polyangiaceae bacterium
CTCGAACGACAGCGCAAGCGGCTCGAGATCGATCAAGGCGCTTTGGCCAGCGCTTCGCCGGGCAGCAAGAAGCCGTACTTGCGCAGGATCGCGCGACCGGTTGGCGCCCCCAAAAATTCCGCCAATTTGCGCGCATTCACCGCGTTCCCGCCATGGTTGCAGACGACGAGTGCCTGGTCGATGGGCGTGTACTCGGACTCGTCGACCAGCGACCACGAGCCGCTCTTGACACCAAGGACGAGCGACAAACCGACGACCGCGACGTCCGCATTGCCGGTTTGTGCGAGCTCGAGCGTCTGCTGCACGTTCTCGCCGTACACCATCCGCGCCGAGACGCCGCTCCAGACGCCAGCCCGGGTCAATGCCTCTCGCGCAGCAGCTCCGTAGGGCGCGTGCTCGGGGTTGGCAATCGCGATGTGCTTGAAGCGCGCGTCCGCGAGCGACGCCAAGGTCAGCGCCGCGCCCTCTGACCCCTTGACCCAAATGACGAGCCGACCGCGCGCGTAGCTATGAATCGTCCTACCGTCGCACGCCCCAGCCTTTACGACTTGCTCGACATACGCGGAATTGGCCGCTAAAAAGAGATCGAACGGCGCGCCCTGTGCGAGCTGACGCGCCAATAGTCCGGTCGAACCGAGCGTGACCGTCATCTCGCCGGGGGTCTGCGCTGTGAACGCCGGACGGATTTCGTCGAATGCGTGCGCCAAGTCAGCGGCAGCGGCAACCCGCAACGGCGCAGACGGCTTTGCCTTGCAGCCAAAGCCGAACGCAAACAGCAGTAGCACCGTAGCTCGCGGGAACGACGAACGATTCATGGTTCTCTGCGTGGCAAGCGAATCAGCTACTCACGCGCCTTTCCGAGCATCTTCGAATGCGGAGGCAGCGAGCGCACCAACCACACGTTACCGCCGATCACCGACCCTTCACCGATCACGGTGTCGCCACCCAGGATCGTTGCGCCGGCGTAAATCGTCACGTTGTCTTCGATCGTCGGATGGCGCTTTTGGTGCGCCGGATCCGTGCATTCCGAACGACGCGTGCTGAGCGCGCCGAGCGTCACCCCCTGATACATCTTGACCCCACGCCCGATGATTGACGTTTCACCGATCACGACGCCTGTACCGTGGTCGAGAAAGAACCCTTCACCGATCTTCGCGCCAGGGTGAATATCGACGCCGGTGAGCCCGTGTGCATACTCCGCGATGATACGCGGCACGATCGGGACGCGCTCGCTGTGCAGGACGTGAGCGATACGATGTGCCGTGATGGCTTCGACCACCGGGTAGCTGAAGACGATCTCCTCCACGCTCTTAGCGGCAGGATCGCCCTCGAAGGCAGCTGTGATGTCCGCGTTCAGAATGCGACGCAGCTCCGGCAAGCGGCGAAACAGCCGCAGCACGACTTCCTCACTCCAACCGGCGGGCCAGGGCGCTTTGACGTGCCCGCTGTGCTCCTCGTAGCTGAGTGCACGCCCGATTTGATCGACGAGGATCTCGCACGCTGGGTATAAGTGCTCACTCAGCGCATAGCGAAGGTTGTTACGCGTGAGCGAGCGCTGACTGTAAAAGCCCATGTAGATGACGGGCTTGAGGTGATTGTAGGCTTGGATGACCGCACGCTTGTTGGGCAGTGCAGCGCTCTCCAAATTGTTGATCTCCTCTGGGCCGTCGTAGCTCTCGACGACCGCGTCAATCACGGCTTCTAGGTCGCGCGTGCGAAGGGGAGAAGACATGGGCTCCAGCCTAGCGCCAAAATCGAGCTTGAGAAGCCCGGCAAGACCGCAGAACGAGCGCGAACCCCGTCAGCGCCGGAAGAGAGCCGCTAGTTTGTCGTGACGACGACACCGAGCGTGCTGGTCACGAGCGTTCCGGTCCTATCGCGAACGCTCTCCGGGAAAATCTGCTTGTCCGAGTGATCCACACGATTGTCCAACCGGATCAGGAGATTCTTGGTCGGCAGGTAATCCAAGGTGACGGTGCCGGTGTAGATGTTGGCGGCGCCGATCGTGATGCCGTCGACCGTACCGGTCGTGAGACCATCGTCGTCGTGATAGTACTCTGCGCGCCCAGCGATGGCGAAGGCGCGGCTCAAGAGGTAGCGCGCACCGAGCATGGTGCCCCACCACTGCTGGGCGCTGAAGAGTAAGGGGGCGAGCGGCTCGCGCACCTCCTCCACGCCGTAGTCCGCGTTGAGCACCAAATGCAACGCTTCGATCGGATCCGAGGTGACGACCAAGTCCATGAAATGACGCCAGCCCTTCGAGTTGGAGCTCCCGCGATCGAGGACGCCACTCGGGTCCCCCACCCCAACCGAGCACGCAGACACGCTCGTGGGATCGAACCTGCTGCCCGTGGGGCATTGCACCGTGGTCGTGTCATCGCGCTCTGGGCCGCCCAAATAGCCGAGCGAAGCGGCAACGAAGTCATGCCCGTCGCCACGCGGCACGTGCACGGTGGCTTGCACGCCAAAGGTCTTACCCGCGTTGTTGTCGACAGTGTTGTTCCAACCATTCACAGCCAGTGCGCGCAGACTCAAATTCTGGCCGAGGTCTGCGTTCACTCGGAGACCGGTGTGAAAGAGTGGCTGCCCAAGCCAATACAACACACCTCGCGTGTAGTTGATGTTGTCTTGGCTCTCAGCGACCTCGGCTCCGTAGATGGTGTCGAACTTTCCAAAGTCGATTGACACGGGACTGCCCTCGCCGCCCGGACGCCAAGACGCAAACGCCTGCTTGACGTTCTCGAGCCCATAGTCGGCATCGCACTTTCCGCCCGGAGCCGCCACTGGCCCGGCCCCGCTCAAACAGCTCGAATTGTAGCGTTTTGCGGCCGGACCGAAGCGCAGCGCAAGCGTGCCACCTACGGGATCCGCAGCGTGTGAAATGTCCAACCCAGCCCAAGCGAGCGAGAAGCCGTTGGCGGAGTCGAAGGCGCGGATAACGTCGTTGCCACCAACTTGCGGTTTCGGGAAATTGTAGTTGAGGCTGTAGTACGCGTCCGCGAACACACGCACGTCGAACGCGTCGTACCAATCTTCGTCACCCGCCGGCGGTGTTTCCTCGA
>DATHOI010000792.1:0-5188 GCA_035485095.1 Polyangiaceae bacterium
GGAAGACTTTCGGACACTTGGAGAAGGATATCAGAGCCGCCACCAACGCATCCAGCGCTGGAAGAATGTCGTGATTTCGGAAGGTGATGGCGCCGCGGGGCAAGCAATGCCAGAATTTGATGCGATGTTCGCCTGGTTCGCCTCGAGTTGTGTGCGTGTGGCGCTGCCCGTTGCTCTCGGGTGCACCATTGTGGGTTGTGGTGCGACCGGTTTGGATTGGGTCGATCAACCCGAGACAGCGTCGGGTTGGAGCGCGCCCGACCCGCACAGCGTCGCGAACGTGCCAATGCCGCGCTCGGCAGGCGCTTCGATTCCAGCGACGGCAGACTCAGAGCCGGTCCCTGAAAACCACCAGCGCTTGAATCACACGGTTACGCTCGGAGAAGTGGACGCGACACAATCCGATCAGCCGCCACCTGGCGCGTACGGTGCTCCGCCGGTCTCCGTCACCATCAATAACTACGGTGCAGCGACGCCTGCTTACTACGGCGGTTATGGGGGCTTCGGCGTCTTCCGCGGCGGTGGCTCGCGCGGCGCCAATGTCACCGGTGCGTCACGTGCGAGCAGCTCGGGCATGTCGCCCGGTCAAAATTGGCCGGCGATTGCCGACCACGGCACGAGCTTTCCGCTACGCGCGGTGCCCGCAGGCGCCGGTCGCGGGCAACAGTAGCGCGCCAGACAAGCGCACGGAGTTGCGCTCCGCCCTCGGCATGAGCGATGCTCTGGGGTCGCTCGACACAACGTCGAGCACGCGGGACTCACCTCTTGTGGATCGTTAGCCATTGGCGAGGACGCTTGGCGTTATCTTCGCGAATTCGTTGCCTCATCGCATTCGGATCGAGCTCCATTAGCGACATGGAGTTGGACGCATGAGCACCCGAGGTGAAGATGATTCGCGACCGGGTGCACCGTTCGTTTCGCAGCGTCCAACTGCGCGCGACGTGCCCATCGCGAAGTACAAGGAAGTCTCGGTTGGGACTTCGCCGCCGCGCGGACTGCGTGGCCCTTCACTGCTCCCCGGCCAGGGCGCTCCGGAACGCATCGTTCCCGAAGATATCGAATTAGCCGTGCTGCGAGAGGCGGACACACTCGACGGTCCGCAGGTGGCGCGCGCGGCGGCCCGGCGCGCGCCCGATACCAGCAGCTCGCCGGCTCCCACACCGGTGTCCGTCGAGGTGCCACGCGTGCGCTCGGTGCCACCGAGCATCGAACCGTACACGACGACGCCGACCACGCCGAGCGCACGCTCGGTTCAAAGTGGCACTCTGATGTCGATCGGCTCAATCGACCCGCGCGCGCCAACAGAGCTGTCGCTACCCAGCCCGCGCGCGCTCTCGCAATCCGAGCGCGCCGCTTACTTGGGACCGGAAGCCGTAGTCGATCGCACGCCGGTGAGCGCGCTGCCGAACGCGCCGCGAGACTTGCTGGCCCTGGCTCAGAACGTGGAATTTGCAGCCGTCCGTGATGCGCAGGCGTCGCCCTATTCCGAACCCACGCCGCAGTCGAGCGCGCGCAGCGTACCCGTTGGCTCGGGGCCGCCCGCGTCGAGCGCACGGCGCTCACAAAGCGCGGAGTCAGCGGCGCCGCATGCGCAGCATTTCGGGCGCGCGCCGCAATCTTATTCTCCCGTTTCGGGGGGCCCCGCGCGGGCTTCGCAATCCTATTCCCCGACGCGTGACTCGGTTCCCGCGTCGGGCGCCGTACCGCCCCAATTCGAAATCCACTCCGAGCTGGCCGCTGTGCCCCACGAATTCGTGGAGGACAATTTCGATCTGCGCAGTGCTGCCACGCAACGTGAGCCGCTCGCGAGTCGCAAGCCGATGGACTCCAGTGACTGGACGACGGTCCACGCGCCGATCTCGGAGCAGCGCGACTCGGCCGTGCCGAGGGAGCGCGGGATTGAGCACAGCCCGAGCAGCTCGTCGGCGATCACGATCCTGGTCGACCCGGAACGCCCGTCCGTCGCGCCGTATCGTGACTCGCGCGCTTCGATCCCGAATCCCGAGCGCGTGGCGCCTGCGCGCGCTTCGGTGCCTGTCAGTTGGGTGGTGGGCGCGGCGGCATTTGCGCTCGCGCTGGCGTTGCTCGTGGCTTGGGTCGTACGCGCGCCCAACGCTCGCGACGCCGTGCGTACGGCGGATGATCGCCCTCAGGTGACTGAGCCGAGCTCGGCACACGGCTCGGCGGCGCCCCTGGTGACAGCTCCCGTATCTGTTCCACCGCTCGCGGCGGCTCAAATCGTGGAGCATCCGGCAACGAGCGCGTCGGCTACGGTCGGCGCAATCGGTGGCGTCGCCAAGGCGCCCTCGGGGGTTTTGCCGATCCACGCCCCGGACGCGCCCGCCAGCAGCGGCAGCGCAATCGTTCGACCGGCGCCGGCCGCGTCCGCGTTGCCCGCGCGCGCGAATGACGGGCGCGCGGCTGCACCCAACGCGACCGAAGCGGCTCCCAAGAGTCGGCAATCGATCTACTGATGTGTTGGGTATTACCGGGCCCGTTTGCGCTCCCGACCTCTAATTGAGTTTTTCTCGATCGGGTTGCGGCAATGCCGCTGAAACACGACGCCCGATAAGGTTCTGTCAGTCCCTAGAGCGCGTTCGCTTCTGAGGACGACTCAACCGAGCTGCGCGGGAGTCCCGACATGCGTGCCGATGGTGGTGACGTGCATTGCGATTCGCTCGCTGGAACCGAGCTCGGCGCTTCCGCTTTGAGCCTGCCGCCGAGCCTGCGGCCAGGGCGACGCCCGGCTACGCGAGCTCACGCAGCGCTGGTCGCCGCTGGCCTGCTGGTCGCCGCGGTGGTGTATGCGCGCTTGCGCGGAGAATCAGAGCTCGGGAGCCCGGACGCGCTCCGTGTGCAGGGCCAAACGCTCAGCTATTCCGCGACCTTTGCCGCCCGCGAAGGCATTCGCACCATCGAGGTGAAAGAGTCGTCGTTTTCGCCGATCTTCTCGGCGGCGGGCAAAGCGACGCTCGACCCGCGAGACATAGCGTCAATCGACGCGAACGCGCTCGGCACCGTGCGCCGCGTGCTCAAGTACGAGGGCGACTCGGTCAAGCCGGGGGACGCTTTGGCGGAGATTGGCAGTCCGGCGCTCGCGCGCCTCCAGGCCGCGACGTTGCTGCGCGCTCGCGAGGCGCCAGGGGGCGCCCCACTCGGCGTGTCCATCGTGCGCTCACCGCTCGAAGGCACGGTGATCGAACGGCGCATCGTCACGGGTCAATCGGTGAACGGCGAGCGCGTGGTATTCGTGGTCGCGAATCTCGATCGCCTTTTGCTCGAGCTGCCGGTCGACGCGCGGCAGGCAGGGGTGATCAGCGTCGGAGACCGCGTCGAATTGATCCGTGAATCGACGGGCGCGTCAATCGACGGTCGAGTCGCGCAGCTCAGTGCCGGCGCGGACGGCTCGGGCAGTCCGTTCATCGCACGCGTCGCGGTGGACAACCGTGGCCGGCACTTGCGGCCGGGTCAGACGGTCACTGCAAAGCTGTACGCGTCCGGTGGGGCCCGCGGGCTCGTGATTCCGAATCGAGCCGTGGCGTGGATCGCCGGTCACCCCGCCGTGTTCGTCACGACCGGACACAACTCGGTGAGCGCTTCACCGGTGACGCTCGGCGGCTGCAATGGGGACCAAACCGAGGTCTCTGTTGGGCTCGCCGCTGGCCAACACATCGTGAGCGACGGCGTAGGCGTGCTCAAGGACGAGTCGCTGCTCTAGTGTTTCTCGCCGCTCCGCGGGCGCACTCGCCTATGACAGACAACGACTGAGTCGCGGTCCCAGACTCGCGCAAAATGAGTGGCCCATTTCACGGCTCTGCTACCGTGCCGTGGTGTTTGCTTCGCCGAGGGCGCGCGCGCCCCGCAAAAGCGCCCTGATCAGCAGCTTCTTCTGGCTGGCGCTCGCGGTGTGCGTGGCTCGGTTCGTGCTGCCCCAGTGCGCAGCGGGCGGTTTTGCGCACGCAAATGCGCCATTTTCACCGCCGGTGCCGTCCGGCACCTCGATCGCTGCTCACTCGCCGGACCCGGCGCGCCTCGGACCGGGCGGCGCTGACCGCGCGTCTGAAACGCCGGCCCCGGTGGGCTCGGGCGAGCCGTCGCGCAGCATTCACCTCGCCCTGGGTGTGCCGAAAGACGCCGACCCCTCCGACGACCACTTGCTCGATGAAGGGTCGTTCGTCGTCTCCTATAGCCCGCTGAAACACGGACCGAACTGGGTCGCCTGGCGCCTCGACCGCTCGTACTTGGGGCACGTGCACCGTAGAAATGATTTCCGGCCAGACCCCGCGCTGCCAAGTGAATTTTACCACGTGAGCGAGCGTGACTACTTGCACAGCGGGTACGACCGCGGGCACATGTGTCCTTCGGCTGATCGTGAGGACACGCCTGAAGACAACTCGACGACGTTCGTGTTCACGAACATGGAGCCTCAACTTCATGAGCTGAACGCGGGCCCGTGGGAGAAGTTCGAGCGGTATGAGCGTGAGCTCGCGGAGCGCCCCGGCTCCGTGCTGTACATCGTCGCGGGTGGCGTGTTCAGTAACCCCTCCCCAACCATTGGTGAAGGCGTCGCCGTGCCTGCAGCCAATTTCAAGATCGTGGTCGTGCTAAGTGAAGGGCAACGCGCTTCGGACGTGAACGAGCAAACCGAGGTGCTGAGCGTGCTCATGCCGAATCAACCGGGCGTGGGCCAGCATGATTGGACCGAGTTCTTGACTTCGGTCGACGCGATCGAGCGCGCCACTGGCTACGACTTTCTGAATGCCGTCGCCGAGCCCGTGCAACGCGTGATCGAAGCGCGTACTGCCCGTCCAGCACGGGTTTCGCGAGCGGAACGGTGAGGTGGTGTTTGGCCTCTGCTCGGCGTAGCATCCGCCCCGTCGTCACCGTCGTAGGTGACTCGAGTCGCCATGCGCCGCCTGCAATCGTTCTTGGTTTTCCTGTTTTTTCCGTTGTTCGCTGCGCTGTGGGGCTGCAAGAAGCCCGCGCCGCCGCCGCCTCTGAGTCGCGGCGCGGAGCTGTACGGTCGGATGTGCGCGGTCTGCCACGGCGTCAACGGTGAGGGTTACAAGGCCGACCAGGCGCCGCGTCTCGCGCAGCCCGACTTTCAAGCGTCGGTGACGGACGAGTACCTGCGTGAAGCGATCAAGAACGGTCGCATGGGCACGACCATGTCCGCTTGGTCGAACGG
>DATHOI010000793.1:0-14894 GCA_035485095.1 Polyangiaceae bacterium
CTAAAACGGCTGGCGCGCGCTCTGCTTAGGAGCATCCATTTCCCGTCCGCGTAGTGACTGCCACCGCAGGCGGTTCGCCCACTCGATTGGCTGCGCGGCTCCGCACTGCCAACCGAGTTGCGCGCGAGCCGTCAGAACATAGGGAAAAGCAACGTTCGGGTACCGGCACAGCGCGTGCTGTGGGGTGAAGTGGTGCGTGGCGTGGCAAAAGTGGTCAAGGCGGAGAATTCTGTCGCAACGGGTATTCTCGCCCCGCCGTCCTGGTCGCGAGGATTGACAAACCTCGTGGCGAAAAACTACGCTCCGGCGGCCGCCGCGCGCGAGGGGTCCGCGCGGAATCCCGCTACATTGCTCCCCTCACGCTTCCGGGCCGCACAGTGCCAGGGGCGGCGCCCATTCAAGGAGTTCTTCCAATGATGTTGAAGCGTTCGACACGCCAATTGAAGCCTAAGTCCTCGGCGCGGCTCGTTCGAGCAGGCCTCGCAGGCCTCGCTGCAGTCACCGCCGTCGCTGGGCTCGCAACCGGCTGTCTCGACCGCAAGGTCGTCCCCGCTAAGCCGACGACGAGCAACGTGTTCGTCGATCAGATTGTGCAGACAGCGGTCGATAAGATCGACCTCCTCTTCATGATCGACAACTCGGTGTCGATGGCGGACAAGCAGGAGATTTTGAAGGCGGCCGTGCCCGTGCTCCTCTCGCGCCTCGTCACGCCGATCTGCCTCCAGCCTGACGGCGTGACCCCCGACGGTATGAACTCCGATCCGAACACTGGCTTGTGTGCCAACACAGCGGATTCGCCCGAGTTCAGCCCGATTGGCGACATTCACATCGGCATCGTGAGCTCCAGCTTGGGCGCGCACGGCGGTAGCGTTTGCTCGGCGCCGTCTGCGGACGACGCCACCGCGACTCCGCCGATCACCGAGTATCTCGACGACAAAGGCGAGCTCGTCGGCGCGGAGCGCCCGGGCGTCACGACCTGGAACAACAACAGCGGGTTTTTAGCTTGGGATCCGTCGGGTCTGAAAAACAACCCGCCCGGCGAGAACAACTCCGCGACGCTGAACACTGATTTCGCGAACCTAGTCGAAGCCACGGGCGAGCACGGCTGCGGTTATGAAGCGTCACTCGAAGCTTGGTACCGCTTCCTGATCGATCCGGAGCCGCCAGCGTCGGTGACGCGCGTGGGTAACTCGACCGTGCGCAGCTCGAAGCTCGTGTTCAACGCGGACGGGAGCACGACTTGCATGGGTTGTGACACGACGTTGCTTGCGCAACGCAAAGCATTCCTGCGGCCGGACTCACTCGTCGCCGTCGTCATGCTGTCCGACGAAAATGACTGCTCCATCCAAGATGAAGGAGTGGGTTGGTTCGTGGGCGCGTCCACGCCGATGCCGAAGGCTACCCAGGCATGCACCGCGAATCCGAATGACCCGTGCTGCCGCTCCTGCGCGCAGAACGAGCCCGGCGGACCGCCTTCGGGTTGTATGGCGCTCAGCGCGGACCCGGTATGCATGGGTGCGGCGGCAGGCAGCTACAACACTTGGCCCACCACGAATGACTCGCTGAATCTGCGTTGTTATGACCAGAAGCAGCGCTTTGGTTTCGACTTGCTGTACAGCACGCAGCGCTACGTGAACGGCCTCACGAGCACGACACTGAACCTCGAGTCGGACTCCACGAAATCGGTCGTGAACCCTTTGTTCGATCCCGGGACGAGCGGCGCGCCGCCACGCTCCACCGATCTCGTGTTCCTCGCGGGCATCGTCGGTGTCCCGTGGCAGGACATCTCGGACGACGCTTCCTTGGCGAGTCCGACGACGCTCAATTACCTGACGGCCGCGGACTTGATCACCAAGAATCGCTGGCCGCAATTGCTTGGTGATCCCACCACTAGCCCGCCCACTCCCCCCTCCGATCCGTTCATGATCGAGACGACGGGCAACCCGGCGGAGCTACCGAATGGCGCCGGTCATCACGGCCCGCGCATGGGCACGAACCCGAACGTGCCGGGGGCCTCAATCGTGCAAGCGGACTCGATGAACCCGACCGCGAACCCGATCAACGGTCACGAGCAAAACGTGACTGACATGGCTGACTTGGAGTTCGCGTGCACCTTCAAGCTCGCGACTGCGAGGACGTGTAACCCCGGTGACTCGGCGTGTGACTGTGCGCCGACCAAGAACGGCGATGCCAGCCTGGTTACGATGTACAATAGCCCGCTGTGCCAGCCACCCGGTGGCGGTCCGGCTGGGACGACGCAGTACTTCGCGAAGGCGTATCCCGGAGCGCGCGAGCTGCAAGTGCTGAAGGACTTCGGCGCCAACGCCATCGTGGCCTCCATCTGCCCGAAGGTGACGACCTGTGCGACGCCCTGCCAGGATCCAAACTATGGCTACAACCCGGCAGTCGCGGCGATCATCAGCCGTCTGAAGGAAGCGCTCAAAGGCAAGTGTCTCCCGCGCGCTCTGGCGAAGCAGCCGGGGGCCGACGGCGGCCCGACGAACCAGGTGGAGTGCGAGGTGATCGAGGCGCAGAAGGCTGGCAAGTGCAACTGCCCCGATCCCACGAACGCGACGGACGGTCGCGTAGCCGCTGACCCGAGCATCAAGGATGCCGTGTTTCGTCAGTTGCAGGCCGCCGGTAGCTGCGGCGGCGCCAATCAACCGGGTTGTGACGACAGTAACTTCTGCATGTGCGAGATCG
The DNA here is from genome assembly GCA_035485095.1 of Polyangiaceae bacterium. Classification (GTDB taxonomy): domain Bacteria; phylum Myxococcota_A; class Polyangia; order Polyangiales; family Polyangiaceae; genus PMG-095. Next base: position 2,704 of record DATHOI010000793.1, read on the forward strand.
TGCAGGAGCAGGGTGACGCGCTGGCGCAGTGCCAGGCGGACGCACCGACGGTGTCGACACCCGGCTACTGCTACATCGACGATCCTGCGTCGATGGCGCTGAAGAACTGTCCGGACAACCAGAAGCGCCTGTTGCGCTTCGTCGACGACGGCACGAGCAAGGTGCCTGCTCAGGGCGCTATCGCCTTCATCGCCTGCCTCGGTGCAAACATCGATCAGGCGGCGGACGGCGGTTGAGCTGAATCAACGGTAGAGCACGCTCCCGGGCGTGCGACATGAGGCGGCGTGCTGGGCTTCCAGCCGCCGCCTTCTCGTTTTTGTGGTCGGCACACGCCGCTTCTGGTGCCGGTGGCCGGACACGCGCTAAGCTCGGCGCCGCGGATGGAAGTCAAAAAGACCATCCTCGTCATCGACGACGAGCCACACATCACTCTCGGGCTCAAAGACGCATTGGAGTTCGAGGGCTTTCGCGTCGTCACGGCGAGCAACGGCAAGGAGGGCGCGCTGCTCGCGCGCCAGGAGCACCCGCACGCCATCCTGCTCGATCTGATGCTGCCGGACGTGAACGGCTACCAAGTGTGCGAGGACGTGCGCCGCTTCGACGCCTTCGTACCGATCATCATGCTCACGGCCAAGAGCCAAGAGGCCGACAAGATCCGCGGTCTGGACGCTGGCGCAGACGACTATGTCACCAAGCCGTTCAGCGTCGGGGAGCTGGTGGCTCGCATTCGCGCCATCTTTCGGCGCGCCAATCGCCCGAGTGAAAGCGCCACGTTCACGATCGGCAAGCACACCGTCAACGTCGCCGCGCACACCTTGGAGCTCGCCGGTAAGCAGCCGGAGACGCTCTCTTTCTACGAGGTGGAGCTGCTCCGTATGCTCTACGAGCGCGCGGGGCAACCCGTCAGCCGCGAGGAGATTCTAAACAAAATCTGGGGCGTGGATGCGAACCCCACGAACCGTACGATCGACAATTTCATCGTCAAATTACGGCGCAAGCTCGAGAAGCACCCAGACAAACCCGAGCACATTTTGACCGTGTACGGGTTTGGTTACAAATTGGTCGTCTGAGCGCTCGCCGATGCAGCGGCAGGGCGAGCGCGATTGGGAGTAGCAGCGCGTGTGACGCGAGCCCTCAGCTGACGGGTTTTCGCGCGCTCGCGCAGCCGACATTGAGGCTCAGCTCGAGCTTGCCTTCCGACCAATATTTATCGATCGCGTCACGCACGTACTCGAGCGGCTTTTGCAGATCATTGACGGCCAGCCAGGTGCGCACCTCGGGGATGATCAAGAGACGGCTCACTGGATCTTCGACGAAGGCGCGGCCGCTGTCGAAGGACAATTGAGTTTGACGAATCTCGACGTCGATGTCCTCTAGGCCAGCGTCTTCCAGCTCTTCCGAGAGGGCCTCGATGCTGGGACGCCCGATCAGGGCGGACTCGATAGCTTTCGAAAAATCACTGTCGTCGTGCTTGAGCCCGTACTCGCGGAACAAGTCTGCGATCTCCTGAAAGGATCCGCGCAGCGGCAACGCGACCAGGGCTTGACCGCCCTCGCACAGCAAGCGGTTCATCTCTTTGAACAAGGCCACGCGATCCTTCGGACCCGAGATGGGATGGATCGCGAACGCGTGCGTAAAAATTCCTTCGTCCAGATCCAGCGGCAAGCTCTCGGCAATGCGGTACTCGATGGGTACATCGCCAAGCACCGCTGCCTTGTTGCGCGCCAGCTCGAGCGCGGGCAAAGACGAATCCACCCCCACGATGTCGACGCCGTCGACGCGCTCGTAGAGCTTGAGATCCGGGTAGCCCGTGCGGCAGCCGAGGTGAGCGACGCGCGCCGTTTCCCCCACCAGGATCATCTCCAGCATCAGGTCCCCAAACAGGGACAGGTAGCGCGGCACCACGAAGGTTTCGAGGATCGCCGCGTCAGCGGGCGAAAGCTTTTCGGAGAGGACCAAGGCTCCTCTTCGCTATCAATCCGTGACCAGAGAAGCAATCCAAACCAAGACCAAATCGCGATTTTGCGGCGCTTATCCGTTGCTTCCCTATGTCCGGGAAGCGCTCGGGCCGCTCGCGCGTTTGAGCTAGGCTGACGTGAACATGGACCCGCTCCTGCGTGGCGCTCTGGCGGTGAGCCTGGTGGCTCTGCTGACTCGCGCGGCCGAGTTACGAAGACCCATGCCCGCGCCCGAGGTGCCACGCATGGCTTGCGCGCCGTCGCAGGCGGGCAGCGCCGTCGGCGCGAGCGACGCGCCGTGCCCGCGCGGGACGCTCCCCGACGGCAACGTGTGCGTTCCGGTGCCCGACCCGAATGCGCTCGGTCCAGCGCTGGTCGAGGAACAAAACGAGCACCACGATCGCAGCGGTCAGCTGCGAGTCTACGATCAGATCCCGCGCCGCCCCGAGCGGCCCAAGGACTTTCGCAAATATCGCTTGCCCGTGCCGGTGCTGCCCGACCAATCCTTCGTCACCAGCGGCTACGATCTGGATCGACCAGACGCCGAGCAACGTCGCGGCGCGGAGCTGACTGCGGTCGGTCACGGCGGAGTCGACCTCGCGCAAGCACGCGGTACCGAGGTGCATTTGGTGAATCTCGAAAATCAGGTCGGGGACGCCGAGGTGCTGGAGGTCGGTCATCTGTTCGGCAACTCGGTCGTGACGCATCACACCCTGCGCGAGGCGGGCGCGCTGCGTGAGTACCTCGTGATCTACGGCCACCTGGAGAGCGCTGCGCCCGGTCTGAGCCACGGCCAAGCTCTGAAATCTGGCTCACTCGTGGGCTATGTCGGGGACTCCGGTAGCCCGGGTGTCGTGCACTTGCACTTCGAGGTCCGCCGCGCGCGTGAGGGCGTGAATGCCGGCGCGCTGCCGCTCGGTCAGGTGAATCAGAACGCCAAGACCGTGGTCTGCGACCCGCGAAATGTGCTCGAGCTATTGCCCTGAGTCGCGCGTCAGTACTTGTATTGCCAGAGCAGATCCACGCTGGCGCCGATGTTGCCGACCTCGGTCCGCAGTGACCAATTGCGGCGGAAACGCCAATCGAACGTGCCGCTGAACGCGGTGGTGTTGGTGGTCGTCGAAGTGATGTCCCCGCTCTGTAGGGTCTTGTAACTGCCCTCGAACCACAGCGTGTCGGAGATGGGATAGGCGGCGCTGTACGTCTGGTATGAGCGCTGATCCGCGGTCGTTTCGCTGCCCGCCTTGATCTCGAGATTCGACAGCGCGGTGTTCGCAAGCAGTTGATTGCCTAGAAAGCCGGCGCCCGCGCCGAGCCCGGCGGTCGTAGCGCCATTGTTGTTGTTGGCGGTCGCAGCTTGGTCCTCGGATGGCGCGTTGAGCAGCTTGGCGATGAGCGCGGCTTGGTCGGTTTGTCCGGGGTCGTCCACGTTCTCCAAGATCACGGTTGCTTTGCGAAAGGTACCGCTCACCTTGGCGCGTATGGTGACCTGTGAGGTCTCGCAGAGCGCTTGCACGGCGACGCGCGGGTCGCCCGGATCGCCGTCGCTGTCGAACGCGACGGTGCCATTCTCGATGGTGAACGGTCGGGGCAACCCCGGTAGATTGAGGCGCCCGCCTGGAATGAGCTCGATGTTGCCGGCGACCTTCAGCTCGTCCCCGAGCAAGAGCTCTGGAGCGCCGGTGAGCGGTAGGAACAAGTCGGAGCGCGTGATCTTGACCTTACCGCCGAGGTCGAACTTCATGCGCCACGGTAGCGCGGCGCTGTCGCTCGCTTTGCGCGGCTCGGCGAGCGGCTGCGCGACCTCGACGCTGCCGTTGTCGTCGAGCGCGATCAAGTCGCGTGTGCCCGATTGCGGCAACACTGCGTTGAGCTGGGGGATCGTCAGGCCAACGAACATTTCCGTCGGGCGCCGCTCGAGATCGACCGAGATATTCTGACCGTCCAACGTGGCTAGGGTGACGCCCTCGACCAGGAGCGGAACGCCGCGCAATGTGGCGCGCGCGTTGCCTTTCGACAGTCGAAAGCCGTCGAGCCAAATATTGCCGCTCGCCGCCACGTTCGCCTTCTCCGCTTCGGCGGCAGCGGACAATGAGTCGATGACAATCAAAGTCGAATTCGTGTGATCCTCGGCGCGCGCCTGGAAGCTGACGTTCCTCATGCGCAGCGCAAGCCGTGCGAGCTGTAGCGTGCCGTCGTGCATGCTGAGCGTGCCGCTGAGCGCGCCTGTCCAGTGCTGCTCGGCCTTCGGATCGGGATTTGGCGTCAGGGTTACTGTCAATTTCGTGTCGAGCTTGCCGCCCACCTCGGACAGCACGTCGCGTACGAGCGGCGACAAGATCACCGCGTCCACGTTAGTGCCCGTCAAATGAGCCAAGATCGGGTGCGTATCGTCGATGCTCGGCACGACGCCCTGCCAGTTGACGGCCGTTTGCAGATCTCCGTCGAGCTTGCCGATGGGCTCCTCGATGTTGAGCTTGGCCGACAGTGTGCGCCCGTCGGTGCGTACCTGAACCGCCGCTGTGCCGAGCTGAGTGCGAGCGACGACCGCGTTTCTGACCTCGAGCTGCGCGAACATTTGTGGCAGGGCTTGACGCCGATCGAACATAATGGCGCCGAACAACTTGCCGTCCAAGCCGGCCTGTGCGAGCGGCGGCACCACGTCGAGTGGCAGCCCTTCGAGTGACACGCCGGCGGAGCCGGTCCAGGCCGCGTCCGCGTTGATCTCGGGGTTCGTCAACTTTGCCCATTCGGCTTGCCCTGCGCCGCTGAACTGAGCGACTCGGGTGCCTTTGCAAGCGCGCGTTTGCGTGCTCGGCAGAAACGCTTCGCCGCGCGCGCCGTATTGCCCGGTGCTCTTGTCGTAGTCGAGCTGAGCGCAGACATCGATCGCCTTGTCGCGCTCGCTATCGCCGAGTCGCAACTGATAGAGCTCGGTTTTGTCGCTCAAGACCGGGCGTTCCAGCGTCCCGCGCAGCGTTAGCTCGGTGCGCAGGCGGCCGGCGATACCCTTGGGCACAATCAGTGTCGGCAATTCCTCCAAAGGCCGATCGTCGATCACGGCTTTGGCGACGAGCGGAGTCGTGTACAATTGCTCGACTAGCTTCTGCGGATGTTTCGTGGCGGTCTGCAGGTCGACCTTCAGGTTGGTCGTAGCCGAGACTAGGGTGCCGTGGTGGTCGGTGAGCTTCAGAGTGGCCTCGCTCTGTCCGCTGTCCCCGTCGATATTCAGGCCGGCGTGCGCATCGATTCCCGAGATCACCGTGGCCGAGTCGGTCTTGCTTTTCGGTACCAGCGATACGTAGAGGCCGTTCGTGTTGATCAGTAGCGCTGCGCTCGGAATCGCGTTGGGGTCTTGACGACTGAGTACGAGTGAAGCGTCGGCCTCGCCACGCACCTCGCTCACCTGCGCGCTCTTGGGCAACACGTAGCTGAGCAGGCCGAGCGGCAAGTGCTGGGCGGTGACGGTCACGCTGCCTGTGGCATGCTCGAGCGTCTCGAGGTCGCCCAAGCTGCCGTTGATGGTGGTTCGAGCTTCGCCCGAGAAATTGCCGAAATCCGGCAATTTTGCGGAACTTTGTAGATCCAGGTGAGTGCCGATGAGCTGGCCGGCGAGGCTGAACGAATCCACCGTGACGCCGTCGATACGGCCCTTGTCGAGCTTCAAGATCAGGCTGCCGTGCTGATTTTTTTTAGCTGAGTCGAGATCCGCGTCGAGGCCGACTTTGCCGCTGAACACGCCGCGGGGCAACCCGAGCGCGTGCGTGATGACTTCTAGATCGAGCCCCTCGCCTTGCGCGACGAGCGCGAGGCGCTCGGGGCCGACCTGTCCGGAGGCCTCGAGCTTGCCACCGGCGCCCTGCAAGCTCAACCCGTTCACGTGGACTTGATCGCCCTCGATGGCGACCTCGGAAACAGTTGCCGTGAGCGCCGCTTGGTCGCGCTGTAGCTCCAGCACCATGTTGTCGATGCGCAGTGTGCCGCGTAGGGTGACCGTGCCCTTGGCCGTGATGCTGGGCCCGTAGTTGTTGTTGACGGTTGCGGACACGAGCGGTCGCGTCACTGGCCCGCGCGCGCTGCTGTCGATTTCATCGAAGCCGAGCGGCCCAGCGCGCAGCATCTGCGATTTTGCCGTTAGGTCGAGAGTGAGCTGGTTCGGTGCGTTGAGTGGTCCGCTGGCGCGACCAGAAATTTTGCTGCTCTTGATCGTGAGCTGGCCGTCTTGAAAGTCGCGCAAATTAGCGTCGATGTGCGCGTCGAGCTTATTTTTCTCGATGTGTGCCTTGAGCTGCAAGTCGACGACGCCATGACCTTTGAAGTACGGCTCGAGCCGCGGCGTGCGGCTCAGCTCGACTTGTTTGGCTTCTGCAGTGCCGTCGATGGAGCCGTTGGGGTGAACCGTGAAGGTCGCCTTCAGGGGCACGCCACGTTCGTGCGCGGTGGCGTGCGCTACGAAGCCCTTACTGTCGTAGGTCCCGTTGACGTCGATGGCGGGTAGCTGCGTGCCCAGGATGCGCGTCGGGCGAGTCGAGCCGTTCACGTCCGCGACCAGCTCGTTCCCCGATTTGAATACGGACAGCGCGGCGTCCGCGTCGACTTGCGTTTCTGGAGCCGTTGGCCAAAGGACCTGCAGATTCAGGCCGCGCGCGGAAACGTCTAGGTCTGCGCCGGTGTCGCCGCTCAGGCGCAGCTCGCCGCTGGTATCGACCGAGCCACGCCCGACCAGGATTTTGGCTTGAGTGTGCATCGAATGCACGGTGCCCACGCCTTCTGCGTGAATGCCGACGTCTTTTTGAAGGGGGTAGTCTGCCCACAATGCGCGTGCTTCCGCGGGCTCGGCGCGCGGCACATCGACCGCAATGTCGAGGATTGGTCCGTCGACGCGCACCACCGTCCCGAGCTGAACTTGCCCGAAATAGCCGTCGAACGATGTCCAGACCGCGCCCGGTGTGCGCACGTGCACGCTGCCGATGCCGCGCGCGTCCGCGCCGCCGATGCCGCGCGCGAGCATCGAAAAGCGCGGCACGTCGACCGCGGTGACGTCGGCTGCTCCGAGCACCGAACCGTGCACCGCGCTCAGCTCGGTCTCGAGCGTGGGAATACCGCCGAGCGCGACGCGCCCGTAAATGTGACCGACCACGATCTCCGGCAACCAGACTTTGAGCTTGCGTGTCGAGGGGCTGCTGGGAGCGCTCGGCGTTTTGCTGGGCAGCGGAGTGAATGCGTCAGCGATGCTGGGCACGTTTCCGTCGTGGCCCGGCATCAAGTACACCTCGGCGCGTTCGACGCGCGCGTGATCGATGCGCAGGGTGACCGTGCCCTTGCCACGCAGGACTTTGCGCGCGAGCCCCGCAAGATCGGCATCCGCGTCGAGCGTAGACACGGTCAGCACGACGCGGCCGTCTGGATCACGCACCGTGATGCCGTGCGCACGGAGCTCACCCAGGGACAGATGATCGACCGCGTCGATCGTGAAATTGCCGTAAAATGTGCCGGACAAGAGCCGTTGCAGCGCGTCCGCCAAGAGTCGTCTGCCGGCGGGCAAGTTCGTATACAGCAGCAGAGCCAGAAGCGAGCCACTGGCGAAGACCAACGCGAGGCCCGCCCCTTCACCGACTCGCCACAGCGTGCGCAGCACGCGTGTCTTCGCCGATGCGGGCGCTAGTCGTATAGGAGGCGCGCCTTTGGGCTTCAAAACGCCTCTCCGATGGCGATGTTGATCGCCACGTCCAGATGCGAAATATTGAACAGCGGGGTGAGCGTGTTGCTGCCCTCCGACGCCCCCTGCGCGCCCGGCACGCGATAGCCGATGTCCAAGCGCAGCGGACCGACGGGCGTCATATAGCGTAGGCCAGGACCTACCGAGAGGTGAGGGGCGTTGAGACGGATCTCGCCGACGTTACGCGTTACGTCACTCGCGTCGGCGAAGAGCACGGCCTTGATCGGTCCCGAGATCGGGAAACGAAGCTCGGTCGAAGCCTCCCAGAGCGTGAAACCACCGGTCGGACGATTGCACGCGGGCGTCCCCGCATTCAACGCGATCGTGCAGTTTACGCCCGTCGGAATCAAAAAGCCGACCGTCCCGTAGGGCCCGACTCCGCGTAACGGGTAGCCGCGATTCGAGTTGGGACCACCCGAGTAGAACGCGCGCAAAAGTAGCTTTTCTTGGTCGAATATCGTCGCCGGATCGGTCGCATTCACGGGCGTGCCAGACGTCAGTGTCTGACCGTAGTCTCTCGGAAACAAGAAACCCAAGCTCACGCGAGTGGCTAGCGTGACTTCTTTGCGAGTGATCGGAATGTAGACGCGAAAGTCCGGCTGCACTTTCAAGTCCGAGACGCTGCCGCCGAAGATCTTCTCCGCAAGCTCCACGTTGTTCGAGAGGTGGATGCCCGAGTGGGGGCTCAGCGGTTGATCGGTGATGTCGAGCGCAAGGAGCAGCGCGAGCGACGCCACGCGCACGTCCCCGAGGCCTGCGGGTTTGGGGCCCTGGTACGTGAAAGGGAAGTTAGCTTGCCAATTGTACGATGGGATGGCGGAAAAATTCCCGGGCGCCTTGTCGAACAAATGCAGTGGGAAATCCCGCTTCAAACTGAGCGAAGTGATGAGCGACTGATAACCGATGATCGGGTCCTGTGCCGGATTGTCACTTGCACCGGAGAACGGATACAAGAGCGGCTGAATGTTATAACGGGCGTCGAGGATGCCTGTCGTGCGCCCCTCGAGAAACGCTGGCTGTTGCAGTTTGAGCTGAACCGAGTTTTCGAGCAGCGCACGTGTTGGGGCGCGTGGCTTCGTGCCGTCGAGGCGCGTCGGATAGAAATCGACACCGGGCGAGGTGCTGAGCTGCAAATCGCGCATACCTCCCAGAAAATTCAGATGCTCCCAGCCGACCTTCAGGTGCGCGTTGAGCTGTAGCACGTCGAACTCAGCGCCGCCGCCGAGGCGTACCGTGTGCAGTTGGCTCTCGTGCACCACGACTTGAATCGGGACCTTGGGTTGGTCGGGGTGCGTCAGATCATCGTGAATGTCGACGCTCGAGAACACGCCCAGGTTCAGCAAGGCTCGCCGCGCATCACCCAAGTCCGAGCGTGAATAGGAGTTACCCTCGCTGACGTTGACGTCGAGGTTGTCGCGCACCGGCCTTTCGGGGATATCGTGCAAGCCAATGATGCGCACCTCGCCGTATGTCGCGGGGATGCCCGGCGTCACGACCAAGTCGATGTCGGCCGTGTGCGTGATCAGATCGATGTGCGCTTTGGCGTCGACCTTCGCGTACGGGTAGCCGTTGTCCTGCAGGGCGTCGGACATCGCCGCCTTCATTTTGTCGAAGCGGTCTTCGTCGAACACCTCGTTGACCTGCAGGCGGGCTTGCGCTCGCTTTAGCTTTAGGTTGAGGTTGAACGGTAGATTCGCGGCATCTTGGCGATTCACCGTGCGCACGATCACGGCCTTGCCGGGCGCGACGCGGATCTCGATTCGCACGTGCTTGCCGTCGACCTGCAGCACGCGCGACGCCGTGACCTTTGCCTCGTAGTAACCGCGCGCGCGGTAGTAGCGCTCGACTCGCTCGAGGTCGCGGCTGAGCACATTGCGGTCGTACTCGTCGGACGTCGCTAGGCCATCCAGCACCGCGCCATCGTCGACCGCGTTCTCGCTGCCGGTCTCGCGCAGATCCATCGCCGACACGATCGGCCGAGTCGGAGCCGGTGCGCACGCGACGCACAGCACGAGCCCGAGTGCCACCAGCCAGTGGCTTTTCGAGCGGCGCGCCGCGTCTGGCAACTATCGCCTCCTCGCACCGAGCATACAGAGGCGCGGTATTTTCCGCACCTCTTGCTGCCGCGCTTACTTCGGTTCTTTGCGCTTCACGCCGGGCAGCGTGGCGAGCTCGGCGCCCGGTTCTGCCACAGTCATCTCTTCGAAGGTCATCATGCCCATGAAGGGGTCCGCTTCCGCGCCCGTCGACGACTTGCTGAACGTCGTCCCGTAGTCACCCTTGACGGTCACTTTGGCGCCAACTGAGGGGAGGGGATTCGGAATCTTTACCTGCCAAAAGGTATCGACGTGCTCGCCCTTGTCCTTGTCGGTGGTCGTGCCCTTGTCGAACTCGGCGATGGCGTCGAAAATCTGCGCGAAGTTCGAGGCCCAGCCCATGACCTTGATGGTCTCCGACTCGGGCGCGTCTTTGGTGTCACCGATCCAGAACGCGGGGATTGGCGGCTTGCAGTTCTCCGGGTCTGCCTTGCCACCCTTGTGGACGGCACATGCCGGCGCGTCTCCGAGGTTGGTTTTGGTGATGTAACCCGTGAGCGAAAGCTTCTTGCCGGCCACTTCTTTGCGATGCACGGCGCTGCGCAGGTAGTAGCTCGCGCCCCAAACCGTGTACGACTCACCGTTCTTGATCGGCTTCTTCGGCACGTTCGCAACGGGGGGAAGGTTCGCTTTGGCTCCGCTGTAAGCAGGCTTTGGCTCGTACTTGACCTCGTCCGGACCACAGGCGCCAAGGGCGACGCAACCAGCCAACAAGACGGCCATTCCACAGGTCGAACGCGGGGACATCAGTGACATTCTTCGGGCCTCCTCGAAACTCCCGGGGACAGTAGTCTGCGTTCTGCCGATACTGCAAGAGCGGGATAGCGTTGCCGCGCGTGAAAATTCCTTAGTCCCTCGGGCCGGAAATTGGCCGAGCGGCCCGTTGGCCGAATAGCCCGCGCGCTTGGCTGCGGATGAAACGCGCTAGGCTCGCGGCATGGTCCGGAGCATCTTCATCGGGGATGTTCATAGTTGTGCGGCAGAGCTCGCGCAGCTCCTGTCCAGCATCGGGGTGACCGACGACGATCGCGTCTATTTCGTTGGAGACCTGTTGACCCGTGGTCCTGACACGTTGGGCGTCTTGCAGCTATTTCGCGCGGTTCGGGGCCGCTCGGCGCTGGGCAATCACGAACAGCGCTTGCTTGCCGCTCGCCACGCCAGTCAGCACGGCGGGCCCGGGCCCAAGCTCGGCTCCGTGCACGCCGAGGTGGCGGCGCAGCTGAATGACGATGATTGGGCGATTCTCGAGAGCCTTCCGCTTTGGATCGACGTGCCCGAGCACGGCCTGCGCGTCGTGCACGCGGGGGTGGTTCCCGGAGTTCCGTTCGAAGCCCAAGATCCTTGGCTTTTGACCCACATTCGCTCGATCGATGAGAACGGCAAGCCGAGTGAGAAATGGGGCAAGTTGTGGGGCAGCCTGTACCGCGGTTCACCGCACATCGTGTTCGGGCACAACGCGCGTCAAAGGCCGCAGGTTCACGTCGACGCGACGGGCCTCGATACCGCGTGCGTGTACGGCGGAGCGTTGACCGCGCTCGTGCTGCCCGAAGGGAGCGCCCCGCCGCCGACGGACAGTCGACTCGACGCCATGGTTTCAGTGCGCGCCCGACGTGCCTACTCCGACTACGGTCGCGAATTGCCCGGAGGCTGAGTTGCCGAGAGTCGTGCGTGTACCGCTCACTGGGCTCGTCTCTGGTGTGCGTGTGCGCGAGCTCGATGCGAAAACTGTCCACTATCTGCGTGACGTGTTGCGTTTGCGAGCGGGTGAATCGTTCATTGCCTTCGATGCGGACGCGCAGCTCGAAGCAGACGCGCGGCTCGACGAGGCCCCTGATGGCGCGGCGCTGTGCACCGTCGAAGCGCCGCGCGCAGCAGCTCGCGTGGCAAGCTCGGGCATCGTGCTCGTGCAAGCGTTGGGCAAGGGCGACAAGACCGAGCAGGTCGTGCGTTCCGCGACTGCGTTGGGTGTATCCGAAATTCACTTGGTGGAAAGCGCGCGCAGCGTGGCGCGGCTGGGCGATGCTGCACGCAACGACGGCAAGCGCGCTCGGTTGGAGAGCATCGCGCTCGACGCGGCTCGCCAAAGTGGTCGCGGCGACGTGCCGCTGATCGTCGGGCCGCACGCGCTCGAGCGTGAGCTTGCGACTTGGCGCGAGCTCGGCGCAATCAAGCTGTGCTTCGTGCCGGGCGCATCGCATACTCTGCGAGCGTTGACTCGATCGTGGAGTTTCGGGACGTCGCTTGCGCTGCTGATCGGTCCCGAGGGGGGGCTCACGGACGACGAGGTCGCGCTCGCGGAGCAAGCGGGTTTCATGGCCACGCGGTTTGGCGAGCTCGTGCTGCGCACCGAGATCGCCGGCATCGCTGCGCTTGGCGCGCTACTGTCGTTAGGAGAACCGTGAGCTCGTTAGGGCAGCA
>DATHOI010000794.1:0-4052 GCA_035485095.1 Polyangiaceae bacterium
CGTAGAGGCCTGCTCGCGCACGGGGCGGTGCTTCAAACTTTCGGCTCGCGCTTGGTCGCGCGTCTCCACTTCGGTCATCGCGATGGCCAGGTAGGCGCGCGCACGCTCCGCGTTCTCGAGCCCAAAAGCTAACTCGGCCGCGCGCAACGCGACCTTGCCGCGCGAGCGCAAGCCGCGCAAATCCCCGCCCAGCGCGATATCGTACAAGCGCAGCGCGCCGTTCGGCTCACGCTCGCCCTTGCGCTCCGCCAGCCCGAGCGCGACAAGCGGGCGCTCGCCGATCCGGGTCCAAACGTGCTCGAGCTCGCTCTCACCCGCGCCACCACCGAGCGCGACATCCAGCGCTTCGGCCGTCAAGAAGGCGCGCAGCTCGGCTTGCTCGGGGTCGAGCTCGCCCTGAATGCCTCGCAGCTCCGCGACCGTGACGCGTGCATCGGCCACGTCACCCACGCCATGGCTCAGGTACTCGAGCTGCCGAGCCAGGAGTTGCGCGGGCGGTGAGTCGGGCGCGATGCGCGCCGCCCGCGTCGCCTGCGCGAGCGCGACGTCGGGCGTGCCGGCGGACAGCGACGCCCGTGCCGCCTCCACCAGCCAATTGGCACGCTGCTCCTCGGGCGCCGCCGACGCAGTCGCCAGCTCGTCGAGCGCTTCGGACAAGGCTTGCGGGTTGTTGCGGCGGCGTTCGACCTCGACGGCCAGCTCGAGGAGCCGTGGCGATTGCGCCCAGGCGCCCATGCCCTCCAAAACGCGGCGCGCGGAGTCCACGTCCCCGCCGTTCAAGTACGACTCGCAGGCGCGTCGCGACAAGTCCGCCGCCTCTGCGCGGTCCTGTGCGATAGCGCTCGCGCGAAGCCACAGCGGAGCGGCGCGCAGCGGCGCGCCCAGACGCTCATTGAGGTCGGCGAGCACGCGTAGCACGCTCAAGTTGTCACCCGTGGCGGCCGTCAGCGCTTCGAGCTCACTGCGCGCTTCATCAGCACGGCCGAGGCGCTGTTCGAGCACGGTCGCTCGACGCAAGCGAATGCGGCGCACGTCGTCCACCATGCTGGCCAATGACGCGCGCCGCGACAAGAGCGACACGAGTAGCTCGTAGTCGGCGCGGTGCTCGGCGTCCCGCTCCAAGGCTCCGAGCGCGCCCATGTCGTTGGGCTCGAGCTCGATCACTTCTTTCCAGCGAGAGAGAGCGCGCGTTTCGTCGCCGAGCTCATCCAAAAACCCCGCGACTTGCCGGAGCAAAATCAGTCGCTCACCCGGCTCCCGCGTGACGTCGGCGAGCCGACCGAGCGCCTCGGCCTGGCGCTCTTTGTCGCCCGCTTGGCGCGCGAGCGTGATGATGTCGCCGAGCAACGCTGGGTTGTCGGGTTGCTCGGCGAGCATGGGTCGCAGCAGCTGGAGCGCGCGCTCAGGGTCACCGCGCGCGCCGATCAACGCGGCCAACTCACCGCCCAGCCGCGAGCGCGCTTCGAGATCCAGATCGTCGGAGCTGAGCTCCGCCTCGAGCGCCAGCTCTAGGTCGTCACGCCGCCCCGTGCTGCGCAAAATGTTGCACAAGCGCTCGAACACCAGACGGCGCGCGGCGTCGCTCAGCCCCTCGATGGCGCGCGCGCGGCCGAGCGCCAAGATCGCCTGCTCCGTGTCCTGATTCCTTTCGGCAGCGTCGGCGATAGCGAGCAGCGCATCGACCCGCTCACGCGTGGGGATAGCGTCGAGCACGGCCTCGAGCAACTCTGCGTCGCCGAGCGCGCGTGCGGCAGCCTCGGCGCGGCGCACCAGCTCCAGATTCTCCGGGTCTTTCTTGGCGGCAGCCACGAGCAGGTGCGCTTCGGCCGGGCGATTGCCGAGCGCGCCCGCAATGCGCGACGCGAGATCGAGCACGGTCGGACCCGCGCCACCGAATTTTTGCGCCGCGAGGTCGACCAAATGCGCCGCGAATTCAGCGCCGCCGGCGCCTTCCGCGGCCAACGCCGGCGCGTCGTCGAAGAGCTGCGCGAACTCTTCTAGGTCGCCGTCGGATTGCACCGCGCGGTCGAGCGCAGAGAGCGCCACGCGCGCCGAACCGAAGGTGCGCAGCGCCGCCACGGCGCAAGCGATGGCGATGCGCGCCCCTTCCGGGCCGTCGACTTTGGGGAGCAACGACGCGAGCGCGCGTTCGAAGCGCAGCTCGAGGATCTCCCGGTCGTCGATCGCCGTCGAGAGTAGCGCGCGGAGCGCGTCCGACAGCGAGTGCACGAGATCGACCTCGGGACGCACGGCGAGCGCCCGCAGCAGCACTTCCACCCGCTGACGCTTGCCTTCCTCGCTCGGACCCGCAAACAGGGCGGCCCGCCTGAGCCAACCCGCGCGAGCTTCGGGGGCCGAGTGCTTCGACGCCACGCGTTCAATCGCGCGCACGACGTCTCCGCTTTGACCCGAGCGCTCGGCCAAACGAGCCATGATCACGAACGCGACTCCCTCGGAGGGCACGGCTTCGAACGCATGCACTGCGTGCGAAAGCGCGCGATCGATATCGTTGCGCTTTTCGAGCTGGCGCGCGGCGCGGTAGTGCACGGCGCGCTCGCCGTACGGGCCGAGCGCCGCGTCGGAAAGGCGATGATAAAGCTGCTCGAGCGCGGGAATGTCGTCGTCACTCGCGGTGCGTTCAGCGACCGCGAGCACGTCGGCGCGCGACGGGTCGAGCTGCAAGGCGCGCGACGCGACGCGAAACGCGACGTCATTTTTTCCGGCAGAGAGCGCGACCGTCGAGGCCACGGCCAAGACGCGCGCCGCATCGCTCGGCGCGACGCGGCGATCAGCGAGCTCGAGCAAGGCGGGCAATGCTTCGTCCGGACCGGCAAACGACACCAGATCGCTGGCAAAACATTCGACACCGCGCTCAGGGTTGAGCGCCACTGCGCGCTCCCAAGCACGCACGGCGCGAGGCATGTCGGAGGCGAGATCGAAATACGCAGCGCCTACCTCGCGCCAAGCCAAGGCCGTGCCGGCTTGGTCCGCGTCGATCGAGCCGCTCAAGGCCTCGGCGCGCGCTTCGAGCACGGAAATTTCGCCGTCCGAGCTCTTGGTGGGGGGCGCCACGTCGAGCTCAGCCAGCACGGCCGCAGCAGGCGCTCCCTCGCGCACCGCCCGCAGGAGCGCGCGCGCCGAGCCGTCGGCGTCGCCCGCAGCGCGCCGTCGGCGGGCCAGATCCAGCAACAGCTCCGTGCGTTCCTCGCCCGCGGAGCCAGCCGCCAAGAAGCGCTCGATGGTCGCGATGCCGAGGCCGCGCTCGCCCGTGGCGTCGGCCACCGCGAGCACCGCGTTCCGCAGCGCCGGAGCCCGCGGGCCCACGACATCGAGCGCGCGGCGCGCCAGTCCGCCCGCCCGCGACGGGTCGAGACGAGCCAGTGCGCGCAGTGCCGTGTCGAGCAAGTCCGAAAGCCCTTCCAGCGGCTCCGGCTGCGACAAGAGCCAAGCCAGTGCGTCCGCCAAACGCGAACCGTCGCCCGCGCTCGTCACGCGTTCCAGCCGCGCGCGCGCGGCATCGAGATCACCCGGCCGGAGGGCGATCAGGCGTTGCGTGAAAGCCATCGAGAGCAGCGGTTCACCCAGCGCTTCGTACGTGCGCGCGAGCGCGCGACACAGCTCGGCGCGCGGTACGACCACGCCCATGGCACGTTCCATGGCTTCTGCGCCCCAGCGATCGGCCGTGACGAGCCCAACGCGGGCGCGCGCGGCGACCGGGCGCGCCAGCGACGGATCGGCATGGCACGCTTGATCGGCAGCGGCGCGCGCAGCCGGCAAGTCCCCGCAATCGAGCAAGGCCTCCGCCGCGACGCTGCTCAAAATGGCGCGAAATGACGGGGCTAGCTGGGCTGCGACTCGGAGCAGAGCGCGCGCGTGCAGCGGGCGCACGCCCTGTTGCGCCGCGATCAACAAGGCCAGGCTCCAAGCCGCGCCGTGCGAGCCCGATTCGTCGATCAACGGCGTGAGCTCGCTGAGCGCGCCGTCCCAATCGCCGCGACGGCGACGCACGTTCGAGCGTAAGAGCGCGAGCCGCGCGCGCTCGAGCGCCGAGC
>DATHOI010000795.1:0-6026 GCA_035485095.1 Polyangiaceae bacterium
GTCAAATCCTAAACATCGAATTTGCGCGCGGAAGGGGGACGCGATGGCTCGCGACGCGACGATGCGCGACGCGACATGTGCCTCCGGGGATAGGCCGGTGCGTGGGCGGCCCGCTTGATCTGAGGGGTTCTAGCTTGAGGCTGGGTGGGGTTTGGCTGTCGGGCCTCCCCGCGCCCTGTTAGGGCGTGCAGACTTTGGCTTTGACGGAGAGCGAATCGAAATAGAAGTTCGAGATGTCGCTGACGTCGTTGAGGCCTAGCGCGGTCAGCCACACGCTTTGCGAGGGCGCAATGGTGGACATGTCCGCGTTTTCGGAGATCGCCACCCACGTGGTGCCGGCGTCCTCATTGAACCAAACTTTCGAAAACGTATCGAGGTAGGTGTTCGGGTCGGCGGGGTCCGTGATCAGGTCGATCCAGGCCTGGTCGGAGCCGTCGACCGTGTCCGCTGATTTCACCAGCACGTAACCCGTGAGGGTGAGTGCGGCGGCATTGGCTGGAATGATCAGCGGCTGGGTGACGAAGGTCTGTTCGTTGTTCTTCACGCCGAGCGCCAGGATATTCGGCAGGCTTTGCGCGGTGACGCCCGCGGGCGGCGTCTTGATCAGGACCAAGCTGTCGGCCACGTCCGTGTTCTCGTTGGTCGACGTTTGGGCCCAGCCGGTACCCGAGCCGGTGTCGAAGTTGCCGTCCGTCAAGAGCTCGGTCGTGGTGGACTTATCTTGGCAGCCCAAGGTGGCGCTGCACTTCATGCATGCGCCGTTACATAGCGCGTCGACGGGCGTGTGTACGCAGCCGGTCGAGTCGCACAGATCGATGGTGCAGGGGATGCCGTCATCGCAACCCGTGGGGCATGCGCTGCCTGCGCCTGCGCCACCGCCGACGTTCGCACCAGCGCTGCCGCCGCCGAGGCCAGTGCCGCCGACGCCAGTGCCGCCGACTCCAATGCTGCCGCCTTCGCTCAGTCCGCCGGTCGCGCCGCTCGGCTCGCCCGCTTCACCGCCGCTTCCGGCGGAAGTACTGCCGCCCTCGGCCTTGCCGCCCGCATCCGGTTTGATCGCGCCACCGTCGGGTTTCATGTCGACGGTGCTGCCACTCGCGCCCGCGTTGGCGCTGCCCGCCGTAACGCTCGAGTTGCCTGACTCCGAGTTGCCGGCGTCGGCTGAGTTGTCGCCGACTTTATAGTCACCGAGGCCGATCACCTGGCTGCAGCCCGCGATTGCGAGCAGCGAGAGCGACGCGATGGTCACGCGTCGAGTCGAAAAGAGATGCGAGCGGCTCATTGGAACACCCCCGTCAGCCCGGCGGTATTCACCCCGAACCAAGGTCTCACTGCGAGCTTCGGTTGATCGTGAGCGGTGGCCTGCGCGGGCGCTGCTTCAGTGTTGTTGCCCGTCAGCAGCAAGACCGTGCCGAGCACGACACCCACGATGCCGATCCCGAAGCCCACCGTGGAAATCCCAGCCATGCTGCGCGCGCCGTCCAAGTCGCTTTGTTTCGGGCAGGTCTTGTTTGGACAATCAGAGGCTTTGCTGAGTGCGAGTGCGCCGGTGATCCCGCCAACCAAAATTCCGGCGCCGCCCACGCCGAGCACCACGTACGCCGCGGTTTTCGACTTCTTGGGGCCGGCGTCCGGCGGAACGACGGGTGCTACGGGCGCGCCGCCGGCCGCTGCGGGCGCCACGGGCGCGACCGCATTCGGATCGCGTTCGAGCGTGAGCGTGATCTCTTGATTGCCACCTTCACTGAGGATCACCGTTTGAGTGGCGGGCTTGTAGCCGTCTGCGGTCGCGCTCACTTGCACGGTGCCCGGGTTCGTGGGGCGCTCGGCGCCGATTAGCGCGGGCGGGATCGCCACGTTATTCACGCTGACCGTCGCCTTGGCGTCCGGCGGCGCGACGTTGACCGTCAAATGCGCGATCTTCGCCGTGGCGCTGGTGAGCACTTTTTGCGCGCGTTCCTGCGCGTCACGAAACACCTTGGGCGCGTTCGGCGCGAGCTGCTCGCGCACCACGTTGTTCAAGTTCTCCGTGCCCTCGACGACTAGCCCGATCGTCACCTGGCACTCGCCGAGTCGGTCGAGGATAGTCGGCGCGTGGTGCAGCGTCTCAGCGCGTTGCAACTTCTCGATCGCCTCGGGGCACTTGCCCGCGTCCGCGAGCTGCACGCCCTGAATACCAAGAGTGCGGGCGGCCGCTGTGTTCTCGGCTTGATCATCAGCGCGGCTCGGCGCGGCCACGCTGACCACCAAGCCTGCACACAGCAGGGCGAGGGCCAAGCGATCCGATCGGGGAGGCGGCTTCGGGGTGATCCAGGCTTGAGTCATGACGCTACTTTCTTTTTAAGGCAGCTCTCCCGGGGAGAAAAGGAGAGAGCTCAGAAACCGATATCAGTGCCTGCGTTTCGCGCGGGTGGCGCGGGCTGGTTTTCAGCGCTGTTTGTCGCTGTTTTTGGCGGATTGGCGGGCGCTCGCGCAGGCCGCGGACGAGCCGCGAATTTCCCGGGCTCGCTGAGAGCCGTCGCGATGGGAGCCGGCGCAGAGAGCGCGCTAGGCGTGGCGCTCGCGGGCGGTTCGGCAGTTGTGGTCGTGGTTGCTGTGCTGGTCGCAACGGGCGCGCTCGCCGCCGCAGTGCTCGCGGGCGGCACGATTCGAGTCGCGGTCACGCTCGGCGCGCCTTGCGCAGCCGCGGCTTGCGCCGCGTTGCTCGAGCCATTGCTCGGCGCGCCAGCTACTGCCGATTCGCTCGCTTTGCCGCGACCGAGCAGCAACGCCGCGCCGCCAACCAACAGCAGCAACAAGACGCCTCCGCCGACAATCAGCGGCGCGCGCGACGCCGTGGGCACAACGAGTGCTGGATCGACCGTGCGGCTCGCCGTGACGTGGTTGCTGCCGAGCAGCGTCGGATCGGTGGTCAGGACCTGCGTCGAGCCCTTGCCATACTGGCCCGAGTCAGAAGCAGCCGCGCGCGGCACGCCATGCGCGACCGGTGGCGCATGACCGCGCAAGGTATCGATCTTCTGCTCGCCCTGCGATTGCCGACTGAACGCGCCGCTACTCACGCCCAGCGCCAAGTCGAGCGCTTCGACCATTTCATCCGCGCTCTGAAAACGGTCATGCGGCTCGCGCGCACACGCGCGCTGAAACCACTCCGCGACGCTCTGCGGGATCCAGGGCGCGGTGGCGCGCAAATCAGGCAGAGGCCCCGTGCAGATCGCGACCAACACGTCAGCGAAGGAATCCCCGTTGAACGCAAAATTGCCGGTCATCATGTTGTAAAACACCATGCCGAGCGAATACAGATCGGAGCGCGAATCGACAGAGCTGGCGCCGCGCACTTGCTCGGGGCTCATGAACAGTGGCGTGCCCAGCAGCGTGCCGGTCTTGGTCGTGGAGGCGACGCCGTGCTCCTCCAGCTTGGCGATGCCGAAATCCACCACCTTGGCGAGCCAGCCGAATTCGTCGTCATCCGAGCGGGTCAGAAACACGTTCCCCGGTTTCAAGTCCCTGTGCACGATGCCCTGCGCATGCGCGCGCGACAACGCGCGGGCCACGTGGCGCGTGATGCGCACCGCGTCGTTCAGCGGCACGTCCCGTTCGCGGTCCAAGCGTTGCTCGAGCGTTTCACCGTCCAGGTACTCCAGAACGATATACGGCGTGCCCGCGGCAGTCTCCCCGTCGTCATACACTTGCACCACGTAACGCGAGCGTAGCCGCGCCGCGGCCTTGGCCTCGATGCTGAACCGCGCGCGCGCCTCCGGAGACTGCGCGTGCTCCGCCGAGATCAGCTTAATCGCCACGCGCTGGCCGAGCGTTAGATGCACCGCCGACCAGACCGTGCCCATCGCCCCGCGGCCGATCTCCTTCTCGAGCCGATACTTGCCGCCCAACACCTCCCCCTCACGAATGAAGGAGGGCAAGCCGTGCGACAGGAGAACGGTTTCGCTCATGGCAAACGCACAAGACCGCCATGGGCCTCTCCCACGCGCAGTTCTCGCAAGCTTACGCCGGCTGTGGCGCCAATGGCTATGGTCCGCGAGCCGGCCAAAAAATCCCCAAAAATCCCGCGAATTCCCGGTGCCCGATTGCGCCCACACCGGAACCCTCAGCCACCCGCAACCATTGATCTTGCCGATGCCCCGTGGCAAGGTCCGCCCGCTTTCAAGCAAGGTGAGGTAGCCAAGCGGTTAGGCAACGGTTTGCAAAACCGTTATACGCGGGTTCGAATCCCGTCCTCACCTCCGCAAGTTGTTGAAGATGAACGGCTTCTGGGACGGCGAGTCTCGGGGGGCGTTTGGGTTTGGTATATTGGAAATACCAAGGGGGTCGGGGTGACGTGGTCGAGGCAGGCTGCACCGCATGAACGAGGCTGACGAGGGCGCCACGAACCGGCAGAGTTTTTGTTCAGCGCTCAGACTCGAGATTGCGGCACGGACGATCCGTCGGAAGGGTCGACGATCTCCCTGACTCGGGAAGCGGTGATCGCGTCAAGCGACAACTCCCGGTCGGGCATGCGTGCCTGAGCACCAGCAACGGCACCGTCTGTGCGGATGTTGCCACCAAGCCCGTCTCGCTTCATCAGCATGAAAAGCCGCTGAGCGTCGGGAATCACCTTACGTTCGTAGAAAACTTCCTCACGTGCAGAGGCCACGAGCTGACCTTTGCGATCGAGAATGAGACCTATTTCCGGTTGCTCGCGGAATGCAGTGGCGGCAAGCCTGAGCATGCTCTTCAGTTGCTCAAGTTCGCCTTCTTCCAGGTCACAGAGCAACCGACCGAGCCCTCGAAAAATTGCGTCGGGTCGCTTGTTTGCGCGTGCGTATTGGCCAGCCATGTAGCCTAGCGTCGGTACGACAGATTCATCGACGGCTTCCATCATCTGCCTAAACGAGCGGAGCACGGTGTCGTGATAGGTGTGATCGTCCTTTCGTTCCTCTGCCATCTGTGCGGCCTTTGCTCCTGCCGCGGAAGGATCGGGGTCGAAAGCATTCAAGAAGCCGGTTGCGAAGGCAGGAAACCGTCGAGCCGTAGCCCGGTACAAACCCTTGCCCAAACTCACGCCTACAAGGGTGCCGACCATGGCCATGGCTCGGCGTCACTCGATGATGACGAACGCGACCCAATCGTCGCCGGGCAAAACGCGCGCTGTGTGGCCTTCTCCGGTCGTGTCCTCGAGCTTCACGACGGTGCCCGGACCGAACCGGCGAGTCGCGCCGTCACTCGTGCGCACCTCGACCGAGCCTTGCAACATGATCACCCATTGACGCGTGGGGGCCGGATGCGGGGGTGAATCCCAACCAGCTCGAGCACCGATGAAGCGCGTGGCCGTTGCTGCACCCGGTTCGGATACACCGAGCGGTGGCGCCGGTGGAGCAAAGTCGGCTGTGTCGAGCGGAGAGACCGCATCCTCGAAGCGACTGCCTCCGTCGGCATCAGTGACGATTCGGACGATGGTTGCATGCAGCTGCCGAGGATCCCAATTGAGGAGCATCAGAAGCGCTCCTGGCGCGGCCGCAGATCGAGCTCGTGCGTCCAGGCGCTCGGCTCCTGCTCGGCGAGGTGACGGTACGTTGTCGCGATCGCGTGCGGCTCCATCGCAGTCTCCTTTTGTGCACCGAAGCGCAAGCGTGAGCGCTCACTCCAGACGAGGCCGTCGATGACCACGTGCGCAACGTGGATCCCCTCCGGTCCGAACTCGCGCGCGAGCGATTGAGCCAGCCCGCGCAACGCGAATTTGGCGGAACCGAAGGCTGCGCTGCGTTTGCCGGCGCGCAACGAGCTGGTCGCACCGGTGAAAAAGAGCGCTCCTGCGCCGCGCTTGCGCATGCCCGGAAGAACACGGCGAGCGAGGAGAAACGCGCCGAAACAGCCAACACGCCAGGCTTCGGCGAATGCTTCGGGCGTGGTTTCGAGCGCCGAGCGAAGCTCGATGCGGTGTGCGTTGTAAATCACGACATCCGGAACGTCGAGCGTGCGCTCGATTTCGCCGAACGCGCGCTCGACGCATTCGGCCTCGGTGAGCTCGCAAA
>DATHOI010000796.1:0-7740 GCA_035485095.1 Polyangiaceae bacterium
AAGAGCAGACGCGCGCTGGGCGCTCCAGTCGCACTCATCGCGACCCAAGTCGAACCCGATAGGTATTCCCCGTCGTTGCGTAAGTTCGCATCGTCACGACCACCCCAGACCACGAAATGCGTGCCGTCCCACGCGCCGAAGCCATTCGAGCGAGGGGGCGGAGTCGGATTCAGCGCAGTCCAGCCGTCCGTATTGGTCGCATACGAGAACGCCTCGTCTTGGCGGGCGTTGCCGTTGAGCAACCCGCCCTGCAAGTACAGCGTCGAGCCGTCGAAGCCCACCGCCGGACTCAATAACGCGCCCGGATCGCCCGGGGTGCTGGATGTCGTCCAATTCGTCAGGTCGAAACGATCGGCGCCAGCGATAGGTAGGTTGTTCACATCCGTTCCGCCCCAAACTATCGCGCGCGTGCCATCCCAGACACCAAGCGCCCGACAGCGCTGCGTGACGGCCGGAGGCAATGTGGTCCAGGTCTTGGCATTCGGATCGTAAGCGTACGCGTCCCTGAGCAGGTTGTTGCCGGTGGCGTCGACGCCACCAAAGACCACTACGATATTGCCGGTCCAGACTGCAGTAGCCAGCGAGCGAGGTGTCGGCGCCCCGGTCTGGTTCACCAAGACCCAACTATCCGTCGCGGGAGAGTAGATGGCCCCCGTGTTGAGTGCGTTCCCGGCACTGTCTCTGCCTCCCCAAATGAACACTGATCTGCCCATAGCCACGGTCGCTGGGTGGGTGCGCCCCACGAAACCAGTCGGGGGAGCGGCCATGCTCAGCCAGCCGGTGCTGCAAGCGCTCGCCGCGCACTCGCGTCCGGCGTCGCATGCATTGCCGCAGCTTCCGCAATTCTGCGCGTCAGTCGTAGTATCGACGCACGCTGCAGCGCAACACTGTTGCGGCCCACTGCACATCGGCGAGCACACGCTATTCGGCAGCGAGCCGGCCGAGCCACCTTGCGAGACCGTCCCCCCGGCGGTGCCGCTCAGTGCCCCACCCGCGCTGCCGGAACTCGCAGTGCCGGCCGTGCCCGTCGCGCCACCTTGGTCAGATGCCAACTCGTAGTGATCGGTGAGCGCGCAGCGCATGAGCGACAAGCTCAGCAGCGCGAGTGGCAGCAGACGCGCGTTCTGTTTCACAGCTGGCCGCCAATCTGAAGGCCGTTCGGCAAAGCACGAAGCGCGACCTGGTCCCGGTTCGGTTTGCCGAGTGTGAGCAGCAAGACCCCAGCACCCGCGGCCGCTACGCCAACGCCATAGCTCAACCAGGAAACGGTGCGATTGCTGCGCCAACTGTCGATGTCGGAGGCAGACGATGCGGGGCAGATCGGGTGGCACGCCGAATCGAGACTCGACTGGTGATGCAGGGCGACGAGCCCGGTGTACGTGCCGACGCCGAGCCCCACGACGCCAAGGCCCAAGCCGACGTAGCCCAGCGTCGTGCGCGAATCAAAGTTGCTCGAAGCGCTCTGCGTCTCGAGCGAGGCTGGCGAAGGTTCGGCTGCGGGCCGTGCCGGATGAGCGTCCAGTTCCACCTGGTAGCTTTGGCCTTCGACTACGGTGAGTTCAGCAGCAGCTCGCGTCTGGCCCCCGATGCGCACCGCAAAGTGATGCACACCGGGATCGACCGGACGCTCCACGCCGAGCAGCGCTGCAGGCGTTGGTTTGTCGTCGATTGTCACTTGCGCGCCGTCGCCGTTCGCGGTGCCTAGCACCGTGAGCTTCAATCGCGGCAAGCGCTTACGCACCTCTTCGACTTCGGTGTAAGCAGTCTGCACGGCCGTCACGTACGCTTCGGGCGCGTCATCGGCGAGCTTGAGGCGCGCGGTTTGTTCGTAAATATCAATCGCCGCCAGAAGCTGCCCGAGCTTTACCAAGCAGCGCGCCTGCATCAACGCGATCGAGGGAGCTGCCACGAGCTGGTGAGCGCGCCGGAAAAAATCGCTAGCTGCAGCGTAGTTGCCGGCGTCGAACGCTTGCCCGCCTTGCGTTGCCAAATCGCGCGCCATGGTGCGCGTCTCGGCGTCCTCCTGGGCACGCGCCGACGCTACGGACAGGAACAGCGAGCATGCCAGCAGCGCACCGAAGCGGCGGCCTCGCTCGGCCCTAGAGCGTGCCCTAGAAGCCATAATCATAGCGCTTTCCATGACTGAGCGGGCGAGCGCTGGGGGCCGTTCGTGCGGGGCTGGCTACGGCGCGCGTCGCAGCATGGCCGGGCGTTGGATGCGACGATGGCGCGGCGGCGGTGCTGACGGTGGCCGCCGACGCTGGACTAGAGGCTTGCTCGATGGCTGTCGGCACTGCGGTCGCGGCGGCCGGCGGCGCGCTGATTGCCGAGTTGACTGGTGGTGGAGTTGCCGCTCGCGCGCCGCGAAACAGCATGTCTGTGCCGAGAACGAGAACGAGCGCCGCGCCCATGCCGGCTGCCCAAACCCAACGCCGCGCCTGCCCTACGACGGAACGACGCGAGACGGTCACCGCAGATTGTTGCGGAAGCAACGACGGCCGATCAGTCGCCTTCAGCCGCTCCGCGGCCTGGGCCACCCGTGCGCCAGAATCCATGGCTGGAGAGTGCGAGGACCGCTGCGGCGCGGTGGATGACAGATCCATGCGCACGCCAGACAAGGATCCGTCGAGCCACACCGCGCGCAATGAGTTTGCGGAGATGTCTTCTTTCACGCCATGCTCGTACAGCCAGAGCGCGAGGGCTTCGCCCAGCTCCGTCATAGACGACCAGCGGTTCTCCGGATTCTTCTGCAGCCCGCGCTCGATCACGCGCCACAGGTCGGCGTCACCCGCCGATAGTTCGGTGGTTGGCAAGGCGGTGTCGTGAATGATGGCTTGCATCAGCGCGTTGTAGTTCGGCCGATCGAACGGCATCTTGCCGGTGATCGACTCATACAGCACGACGCAGAACGCCCAGACGTCAGAGCGATGATCGATGTCCGCGCGACCCAAGGCCTGCTCGGGAGACATGTACTCCGGGCTGCCTAAGGCGACGCCCTCCTGAGTCAGCTTGCGGTCTTCGCTGGTCAGCGTTTGGTCGACCTTGGCGATGCCGAAGTCGAGCAATTTGGGTTGCTGACGCCCGAACTCGTCGCGCCCGATCAAGATGTTGTCCGGCTTGACATCGCGATGAACGATGCCCTTGTCGTGCGCCGAGCGCAGACCGTCGGCCAACGGCAAGAGCAGCTGAACCGCCTGAATTGCGGGCAAATGCAGCTCGCGGCGCAACACGGAGCCCAGGCTTTCGCCTTGCACCAGCTCCATCACCAAAAACGGGTCAGCGCGGCTCGTCCAACCAAAATCGAACACGCGCACCATCGCTGGGTGCCCAAGCCTCGCTGCCGCATGCGCCTCACGCGCCATACGCGTGCTGCTCGTCGCATCGCCGAGGTCGGTGTGAATCAACTTCAAGGCCACGTCGACGCCGAGCGCGAGCGAGTGTGCAACCCAGACCACGCCCATACCGCCGCGACCGAGCGGGCGTATGAGCTTGTAGCGATCCGCGATCACGGCGCCGGCTAGGTACTCCGTTCGCTCCCCGCGCGGACCCGCGTTACGCACGGTCTTGCGCCCGGTCTCCGACGCCGGGCCGTCAGACGGGCCGGTCGTTTCCGGTACAGGGTTGATGGGTGCAGACGTGATCGGAACGGTCATCGACCCTTCAGACTAGCGAGTGCGTACGCGGCGACAAGGGGTTCAGAACTCCGGACCGTTGAACGGCACGTTGCCCCCGGGAATTAACTGCACCTACAGCAGCGCTCCCAAAACCACAGCCGCGCACTTGAGGCGCGAACAGTCAGCCCAGGAAGCCTCCTCCCTACTCCTCCTGTCCCGCGTCCGGAAACCCAGGTGCGACGCACGCCAGCGAAACAGCCGCAAGGAACAGGATCCCATTTGGAACCAGTGGATCGTCTGGCCAGCGATCAAGCGTGTTGAGGAGTACGAGACTCCGTCTTGACAACGCTTGACTCGTCTCCGTTCGAGCGCGTCGTAAGTTCAACGCAGCGAGGAGCGCACGGCCAGGCAAGGGCTCACCAGGTACCCAACGAGACGCGAGCCCACGGATGGACGGTGCTCGATCGGCCAAAGGAGAGGACAAATGAATTTGAGCGGAAAGGTAATTGTCGTAACTGGCGCCGCCTCCGGGATTGGCGAGGCATGTGCGAGAACCTTTGCGGAAAACGGAGCGAAGCTGGTCCTTGCCGATCGGGACGCGGTGAGAGGCCAGGCTGTGGCGGCGGAGATTGTCGGGAGGCGGGGAGCGGCTGTCTTTGTCGCCACGGACGTAACTGATGAAGAGGCGATCAGTGCCATGGTGGACCTTGCCGTCCGCGAATTCGGTGGCCTTGATGGTGCCGTCAATGCCGCCGGCATCGCGGGAGCGCCTGCGTTTGTAACGGATCTTACGGCGGCTAGGTGGCGGCTGGACTTTGAGGTGATGCTGCTGGGTGTTGCCTTGTGCATGAAATACGAAATCCCCGCGATGCAGCGGAGAGGGGGGGGCTCCATTGTCAACATCGCCTCGACCGGCGGATTGGGCGGCGTTCCCATGATGGCGTCGTACAGCGCGGCTAAGCACGGCGTCATCGGGGCAACCAAAGCAGCGGCCGTTGAGAATGCGACAGCTGGCATCCGAGTCAATGCCCTGTGTCCGGGGTTGATCGACACACCGCTGTTCCGCGGCAAAGCCGACGAAGGGGCGGACTATTCCGCAGTGGTCAAGACGGTACCGATGGGACGCCTTGGGCAGCCTTCGGAGATTGCCGACGCCGCTTTCTGGCTGTTGTCCTCGCGCTCATCGTTCGTGACCGGTCAAACCATCGTCGTCGATGGCGGGCTTATCACCAGCACATTCGGGCGGCCCGAATAGCATCCGCGGCCGGCAGGTCGTCGCCTCCTTCTTAACGACGCCAACTGGTCTCTGGAGCTATCGCATCATAGGTTGGCGCGAGAGCGAGGACTCCGTCACCCAAGACCAGCGTGCGGCTAGTAGCTCCGACGAATTAGAAGCTAAACTTGCAAGTTTAGCTTCTAATGCTAGAGGCTGACTCGTGAGCCAGGAACACCGGCGCCGCTGCGATCAGGTAGCGAACGAGCTGCGCGAAGTCGCGAGGGCGCTCGTCGGTCGGCTACGCGCGGAGTCGGCCGACCAGGCGCTCTCGATGTCGCAGATGGCAGTGCTCTTGCGCCTGCACAAATCGGGGCCGGCAACCGTCGCCGATCTCGCGCGCGCCGAGCACGTCACGGCGCAATCGATGGGGGCCACAGTAGCGTCATTGGAGGAAGAAGGATTCGTCGCGCGGAAGATCGACCCGAACGACGCGCGCCGATGGAACGCCTTCCTGACGGAAGCTGGGAAGCGCACGTTCCTTGCCGGTCGCGTCGCGCGACAAGCCTGGCTAACGCGCGCACTCGAAGAACGACTCGATGACGTCGAGGTGCGCCGTCTGGCCGACGCCGTGCAGCTCCTCCGCAAGGTGCTCGGCGAATGATCTCTGCGTCGAGGATGCGCAAGGACGGCTTCGGCGTTGCGCTCGTAGCCCCGCTCGCGCTTGGGTCACTCCTTAACCCGATCAACTCGAGCATGATCGCGACCGCGCTCGCGCCCATCGGGCGTGCGTTCGACGTGGGTGTATCGGATACCGTCTTGCTCGTCGCAGCGCTCTACGTGACGAGCGCTGTCGCGCAGCCGACGATGGGTAAGCTTGCCGATCGATGGGGAGCGCGGCGCGTTTTTCTTCTCGGTCTCGTGCTCGTCCTGCTCGGCGGCATCGCCGGTGGCCTAGCGCCGTCGTTCGGGGCGCTCGTCGGCGTCCGGGTCGTGCTCGGCGTCGGGACCTCAGCTGCATATCCCTCCGCGATGAGGGTCCTACGCACCCGCGCGCGCCTCATCGGCCGAGAGACCCCGCGCGCCGTACTCGGCGTCTTATCGCTGGCCGCGCTCTCGAGCGCGGCGATTGGACCGACGCTCGGAGGTTTCCTCACTGGAGCCGCCGGGTGGCGCGCGGTCTTTCTGGTGAACATCCCGCTCGCCGCCATCGGGATTGTGCTCTGCTTGCTTTTCGTGGAGCGAGACGACCCAAGCGGATTGGGCACGAAGGGGGGCTCGTTCGACCTCCTCGGAATTGTGCTTTTTTCCGCCACCGTCGTCGCGACGATGCTCTTCGGGATGAGCGTAAAACGGGATCCTCATTGGTGGCTCGTTCCCATCGCGGTGATGCTCTTCGCTGCGCTCTTCGTCCATTCGCGCCGCCGGAGTCTTGCGGAACCCTTCCTCGACGTAAGGATGCTCGCCGCGAACAAAGCCCTCAGCGCGACGTATGCGCGTTTCGCCGTGACCTGCCTGCTCACCTACGTGGTCTTTTACGGCTACGCGCAGTGGATGGAGGATGCGCTCGGGTACACCGCGACTCAGGCCGGCGTGGCCACTCTTCCGCTCTCGGTCACCGCGGCGGTCAGCACGCTCGTCAGCGCGCGGACGAAGACGCTTCGCGCGCCACTCGCGTTCGCAGCGTTTGCCCTCCTGACCGGCTACCTCGGGCTGCTCTTGCTGGGTGACGGTTCGTCCCGCGTTGCGATCGGCGTCGTGGGGGTCGTCTTCGGGCTCGCGCAGGGCACCACTTCAGTCGCCAACCAAGCGGCGGTCTACGAGCAGTCACCCGCAGGTGAGATCGGGACGTCGTCTGGTCTTCAGCGAACCGCCGGTTATCTCGGTGCCGTCGGCGCCTCCAGCCTACTCGGCCTCTTCTACGGCAGGCGCGCGTCGAGCTCGGGGCTCCACGCTCTCGGCCTGACGATGGTCGTGATCAGCCTACTCCTCTGCGCCGGAACTCTTTTGGACCCTTCTCTCAACGCCGCGAAGAAACCTCAACCCTCGACCTAAAGGCACTGCCATGCTCACTACATTCGACGCCAAGACCGCGCTCGTGATCATTGATCTACAGAAGGGAATCCTGTCGTTTCCGATGGCGCACCCGTGCTCACCCATCCTCGAGAAGGCCGGGAGTCTCGCACATGCGTTCAGAAAGAAGGGGTGGCCCGTCGTCCTCGTCAACGTCGCCGGAGGAGCGCCGGGGCGAACGGACGCCGGGCCGATGAACTTCACGCCGGGGCCCGATTGGCTCGACATCGTGCCCGAGCTCGACCCGCAACCGTCGGACGTCCGCGTCACCAAGATGCAGTGGGGCGCTTTCTACGGAACGGCGCTCGACCTCCAGCTTCGTCGTCGAGGTGTCACACAAGTCGTGTTGTGTGGCATTGCAACGAGCATCGGCGTCGAGTCGACGGCCCGCGATGCGTACGAGCACGGGTACAACGTCTCGCTCGTGGTCGACGCGATGACGGACATGAAGGCCGAAGCGCATGAAAATAGCCTCGCGCGCATCTTCCCCCGCCTCGGCGAGACGGGCACGACCGACGCGGCGCTCGGGCTACTAGAGAAGAGCGGCCGATGACCCCGAACACGGGACGTTTTCTGCATCCACAATTTCTCCGTGCTCGCTCGCGCGTCTGGTGACGCGCCCTTGAAGTCTGAACGATGCAGGTCTCGTGCCCCGCATCGGAGTGCTGATGGCAAGCACTTGCGACGTGAATTCAAGGGCGAGATGAGTCCTGCTGCAAGGTCCTGGAAGAAACTAGTGCACGGTGACCAAAGACTAGGCAGCCAGTCACCGGGCGAACTCTAGCGATACTGCACTCGGCGAGACAGAGAATGCGAGTGAGGAGCTCCACACGCTCCTTA
>DATHOI010000797.1:0-7054 GCA_035485095.1 Polyangiaceae bacterium
TGGCCCTTGTGGTTCGTCGTCGTGCCGCTCGTGCTGTGCGTGCTCGTGGTGTGGCTCGTGAAGCCAACTCAGGAGTTCACGCCTGTCACTCTATTCGAGCGCTTCCAGTGGGAAGTCAGAGATCAACAGGTCCCGGCTTATATTTTGTTCTTCACCGTCTTCGAGATGGTGCTCTACAGCTACCGGCATTCGCTGCCCTTCGTCGGCGGCACGAGTGGGCCCGGCCGCAACGACGTACCGAAGAACATGCGTGAAGAGTTCGAGCACGCTGAACAGCTGCTCGACGAAGCGGAGCGCATCTTGCGCAAGAACCGCGCACGCGTCGAGCGCGAGCTACCCGCTGCGACACGCGACGAGCTGCGTGAGTCACTCGAAGAGTTGCGCGACGCGATGGCCGCAAAGCCCTTCGAGCCGGGGCCTTTCAGCGCGGCTTACGAACGCGCGAGCCGGCTCGTTTCGCATCGGCTCGGCCCTTGGCAAAAGGGCGAGTTCCGCGAATACGTCGAGTCGATCGCCGTCGCCGTCGGTGTTGCGCTGCTGCTGCGTTCCTTCGTCGTCGAGGCGTTCAAGATCCCGAGCGGTTCGATGCTGCCGACGTTGCAAATCCAAGACCACATCTTCGTCAACAAGCTCGCCTACGGGCCGGCCATTCCGTGGACGAATTTGCGGCTTTTCAACAGTCTCCCGCCAGCGCGCGGCGACATCATGGTGTTCGAGTACCCCGACCCGAACCCGAACAACGAGCGGCAGGATTTCATCAAGCGCGTGATCGCGTTGCAAGGCGATACGCTCACCGTAGAAAATGGTCACCCGTTGATCAACGGTTGGCGCATCCCCAATTGTCGAATTGGGATGTACGAGTACCACGAGGGGACGGACTCCCAGCTCAAACGCAGCGAGCTGTACATGGAGTTCTTGGGCAGCTACGCGTACATCACTCAGTACGAAGAGGACCGCGGCAGTGAGCCTCATCAAGGGCCGTACCACGTCAAGCAAGGCGAGACGTGGGTGATGGGCGACAACCGCAACAACAGCAGTGACTCGCGCGCCTGGAACGGCGGGCGCGGCGGCGGTGTGCCGGACGCCAACATCAAGGGTCGGGCGATGTTCGTGTGGCTCAGCTTCGGCCCCGATGGCGGCGTCACTTGGGACCGGCTCGCCACCAACGTGCTCGGCAAGCCGCGTTTACCCAAAGGCGCGCCCGTCGAAGTCCTGCAGAGCATCGACAAGTGTTTGCGCGAACGCCCGCCGCCCAGCCAAACGCTTCCGCCACCACCGACTCCCTGAGCAGGGCGGCAGCTCAGTTGTCGCGCGTGCTCGCGGCTCGCGCGCCCGTGTCCCCATTGCTCGTATCGCGGTTGGTTTCCGTAGCGCCGTCTCGGGGCCGCGCGGCGTCGCCCAATTGCCACGGCTTCGGGCGCTCCGCGGAGAACAGTCCAGCCAGCAATATGGCGAAGGATTCCAGGAAGCGCTCTTTCATCTCCACTGTCCTACGCTGACAGCGAAAATCCCTTCCTCCCCCCGCCCCGGAGGCGCGCCTTGGGTCAGCCCTCCCGTTTGGGGGTGGGCCTTTCCAAGACGATGCCAAGCTTTCGGCGCAGCTCGCGAGCCGCATTCGCGCGCACGAACGTGGTGATCGTCGCGACCAACCAGACCAGATCGACGAGTAACGCCACGCGGCTGAACGCGCGTGGGCTGAGCGGGTGGTGCGCCACGTAGCGCATGTAACCGAAATGAAAGATCACCCGGAAAAAGCAGGCGTAGCTGCCCGGCACGTAGGCGGCGACGGTCTGCCGCTGCCAACGCATGAAGTCCTCGGGCGAGACGTTCGGCTGTTGCGACGGGTCGCGGCTCTGCGTGTCGAGCTTCCGCATCGTGAACATCACGCCCAGGATGACCGCGATGATATCGTACTGGTCCACGCCCCGGCACCTACCCCGATCCGCGGGCGCCGTCGACCGTGATCGAGCACGATGCGGCGCAGGTTCGGCTGGTTGCGAGCACGACGCGGGCGTATGCGGTCGTACGTCATGACCGCCGATGCTGCGCCACCACGCTTCATCGCCTGGGGCGAGCTGCTCTGGGACCTCTTTCCGGAGGGTGCGCGGCTCGGCGGTGCCGCAGCCAATGCGGCGTATCACGCCCAGAGCCTGGGAGCCCAGGCGTTGCTCGTGAGCCGAGTTGGCGCGGACGAGCTCGGCACGCGTGCGCTCGGAGAGCTCAGCGCGCGCGGCGTCGACGTGCGCGCCATTCAAGTCGACCCAGACGCGCCTACGGGCAGCGTACGAGTCTCATTCGAGAACGGCGAACCGCGCTATCGGATCGACAGCGACGTCGCCTGGGACCGCATCGCCTGGCAAAGCGAGCTCGGCGCATCGTTTCAAAGAGCCAAGGTCATCTGCTTTGGCACGCTCGCCCAGCGCAGCCCGCTCGGCTTCGACGCTATCGAGCGCGCGCTCGGCCACGCACCGGCGGACGCGATCCGCCTTTGTGACCTCAATGTGCGCGAGCCCTTCGCGACTCGCAAAATCGTCGACCATGCCTTGAGCTTGGCTAATGTCGTCAAGCTCAACGAGAACGAGGTCGTCACCTTGGCGCGACTGTTCGACCAACCAGACATAGTGTCGTGGCTGCTCGCGGAGCGCGCTATCGAGCTCGTCGCGCTCACGCTTGGCGCGCGCGGCGCAGTGCTCGCGACGCCAAGCGAGCGCCTCGAGCACCCGGGGTTCCCCCTGAG
Organism: Polyangiaceae bacterium; assembly: GCA_035485095.1. Taxonomy (GTDB): domain Bacteria; phylum Myxococcota_A; class Polyangia; order Polyangiales; family Polyangiaceae; genus PMG-095. The sequence goes on from DATHOI010000797.1 coordinate 2,738, forward strand.
CTCCACGGCAGGAGATCCAGTGGGCGCCGGAGACGCGTTCAGCGCCGCCTTGGCCCTACAATTGTGCCAGAAATCGCCGCTCGCTCTGTGCCTGGCGCGCGCCAACCACTACGCCGCCCACGTTGCTTCACACGCGGGCGGCATGCCGAGCGCCGCTACTTACAGGCTGCTCACAAGTACTGATTGACCAGGTTCTCGAGCGCTTCTTGACGGCCTGAGCGAGCTTTCGGTTCGAGGCCCTGCTTGAGCACGTGGTCCGACAAATCCGCGAGGCTCAATTTGCCGCCGAGAATGCGCTCGCCCAGGTCCTGCTTCCAGCCCGCGTAGCGTTGCTCGATGACATTGCCGAGCTTGCCGTCGGCGAGCATCCGTTCGGCCACCAGCAGTGCGCGCGCCAGCGTGTCCATGCCACCAACGTGAGCGTGAAATAGGTCTTCCGGATCGACGCTCTGGCGACGCAGCTTCGCGTCGAAATTCATCCCGCCCGAGCTGAAGCCGCCACCCTTCAAAATGGTGTGCATCACGAGCGCGATTTCGGCCACGTCATTCGGGAACTGATCGGTATCCCAACCCAACAGCGAATCACCGCGGTTCATGTCGACGCTACCAAAGATGCCGTTGGCGAGCGCGTACGCGACCTCGTGCTGGAACGAATGCCCCGATAAAATGGCGTGGTTGGCCTCGATGTTGACGCGGTACTCTTTCTCGAGACCGTAGCGCTGCAGGAACGCGTATACCGTCGCGGTGTCGAAATCATACTGGTGCTTGGTCGGCTCTTTGGGCTTCGGCTCCAGCAGAAGCAGGCCTTTGAAGCCGATTTTCGCCTTGTGCTCAGCGACCAGTGACAAGAAACGGCCGAGCTGGTCGGACTCACGCTTCATGTCGGTGTTGAGCAGCGTCTCGTAGCCTTCCCGCCCGCCCCAGAGCACGTAATTTTCCCCCTTGAGCTGGTGCGTGAGCTCGAAAATTTTCTTCACCTGCGCGGCGGCGTAGGCAAAAATCTCCGGATCGGGGTTGGTCGCGGCGCCGCTCATGTAGCGCGGATGACTGAACAGGTTCGCCGTGCCCCAGAGCAACTTGACGCCGGTGCGCGCCATCTCGCGCTCGGCGCTCGCCACCAAGCGATCGAGGTTCGAGTGGCTCTCCTTCAGCGTCACTCCCTCGGGCGCGAGATCACGATCGTGAAAGGTGAAGAACGGCGCGCCGAGCTTCTCGAAGAACTCGAACGCCGCTTGCAGCTTGAGCTCGGCCGCCTCGAGCGGGTTCGATACTTTGAACCACGGACGATCGAAGGTGCCCGCACCGAACACGTCCGAGCCTGGCCACGCGAAGCTGTGCCAGTAGCAGACGGCGCAGCGGAGCTGATCCTCCATGCGCTTGCCGCACACGACTCGGTCCTTGTCGTAGTAGCGAAAGGCCAGCGGGTTCTCGCTGTTCGGGCCCTCGTACTTGATCGCTTTCACAGCACCGAAAAAACTGGCTCGCGAATCGCTCATGGCGCGTTTCCTTTTTTTCGAAAAGAGGCCGGAATCAGGGGGGCGAGACGGCGCAGAGTGGCGCGTCGAGCCATTACTAAATAAAGTTAATCTATTCGGGACGGGCTCGCAAGGTGATTCCGCGTCACGGCGTGCGCTGACGCCGCTGCTCGCCGCGCTCGACGGTCCGGCGAGCCCATGGCAAACCGTGCCGCCGCTCATGGACAGCCCCGCCGCCACCGCTCTGACCGCAAGCGTGGCGCCCGATCCGCGCCAGCGCTTCAGCCGCTACGCCTGGGCATTGCTCGGCTACACACTACTCGTGATCCTGTTTGGAGCGGTCGTGCGGATCACGGGCTCCGGCGCAGGGTGCGGCCAGCATTGGCCGAGCTGTAACGGCGAGCTCCTGCACATGCCGCGGACCGTGAAGACGACCATCGAGTACACGCACCGCGCCAGCTCTGGATTGAGCGTGCTCGCGATCATCGGCTTGCTCGGCTTCGGTTTTCGGCTGTACCCGCGCGCCCATCCGGTGCGCCGCGCCGCGAGCTTGGCGTTCGCCATGATCGTGGTCGAGGCGCTGATCGGCGCGGCCTTGGTCCGTTTGCACTTAGTCGAAAATGATGCGTCGCTGGGCCGCGCACTGGTTCTGCCACTGCATCTAGTGAGCACCGCACTGCTCACCGCAGCGCTCGCGTGGTGCGCCTATTTTTCGAGTCATGGCCCACACGGTGCGCGCTCGCTCCCGGGTGGCCCGAGGGCGCTCTTGCTTCTTGCGGGGCTCGGCGTGCTCGTCGTATCGGCAACGGGGGCCATCACGGCGCTCGGCGACACGGTCTACCCCGTGCACGCAGCCGGCCTCGCCGCTCGCCTGCAAGAAGATCAGGGCGCGAGCGCGCACCTCCTGCAGCGCATGCGCGGCGTGCATCCGTTCTTGGCCATGGGCGTGGCAGCGTTCGTGGCCTACGTGGCGACCGTCATGCCGGCGTATCGCTCGAGCCCGGACGTGAAGCGTGCGAGCGTCGCCCTGATGACATCGGTCGCGCTACAGGTCGCCGTGGGGGCGCTCAACGTTTGGCTCTCGGCCCCCGGCTACTTGCAAGTAACGCACCTCTTGTTGGCCAATTTCACGTGGATTTCACTGATTTTTCTGACGGCTGCTCTACGCATCGCCCCGGCATCGAGCGCGACTTGAACGCGTCGTTCCGCGTGCGCTGAACGCCGGCCTGAGTGCTACTCTGCGGGCGATGCGCATCATCGACCCGGCAACCGATCAGCTACTCGACGAGCTCAGCGAGGACACCGAAGCCAGCGTGCGCGCCAAGGCCGCAGAGAGTCGCGCGGCGCAACGCGCGTGGGCGGCACGCCCACTGTCGGCTCGTGTCGCCATTCTGCGACGCTTCCGGGAGCTCGTGCTGGAGCGCACCGACACGCTCGCGTCGACCCTCACGTCGGAGGTCGGCAAACCCATCTCTCAATCTCACAACGAGCTCAAGGGCTTGCTCGCGCGCATCGACTTCTTCGTGGATCACGTCGCGGCCGAGACAGCGCCGGAGGTGGTGCAGCAGGACAGCGGGCTCGAGGAGCGCATCAGCCACGAGCCGCTCGGAGTCGTGGCCAATATCTCGGCCTGGAACTATCCGTACTTCGTGGGCTCGAACGTGTTCGTGCCGGCGCTCCTGACGGGCAATGCCGTCTTGTACAAGCCGAGTGAGCTGTCGACCCTGACCGGCCTTTCGATCGCCAAACTATTGCACGAGGCAGGCGTGCCGGAAGCGGTGTTCACGCCGCTCGTGGGCGGGCCCGCCGTCGGCTCGGCGCTGCTGGACGCCGGCATTTCTGGGGTGTTTTTTACCGGCTCTTACGGCACTGGGCAAGCCATCGCAGCGCGCGTCGCGCCTCGCATGGTCAAGCTACAGCTCGAGCTCGGCGGCAAGGATCCCGTGTACGTGAGCGACGACGTGGACGTGAACAGTGTCGCCGCAGGCGTCGCCGACGGCGCGTTCTACAACACCGGGCAGAGCTGTTGCGCCGTCGAGCGCATCTACGTGCACGAGCGGATCTGGGACGAGTTCCTGGCTCGCTTCGTGGCCGAGGTGCGCGGCTTCGTGCTCGGTGACCCACGCGACAAGGGCACGTACATCGGCGCGTTGGCGCGGCGCCAGCCGGCGCTCGAGCTCTTGCAAGCGCACACCGACGACGCCCTCTCGCAGGGTGCCAAGCTCGAACTGGGCGGCAAGCGCGTCGCCCGGCCGGGCTGGTTCTTCGAACCGACGGTACTAAGCCAAGCCAATCACGCCATGCGCGTGATGCGTGAAGAGAGCTTCGGTCCGATCATCGGCCTGTGCAAAGTCAGCTCCGACGCACAGGCGCTCGAGCTGATGCGCGACACGGAATATGGTCTAACGGCCGCCGTCTACACGCGCGATCGCGGCCGCGCCGAGCGCCTACTCGAGCAGGTCGAGGTCGGCTCGGCGTATTGGAACTGCTGCGACCGCGTCAGCCCGCGCTTGCCGTGGTCTGGCCGCAAGCACTCGGGCGTTGGCTCGACCCTCTCCACCTACGGCATCGAGGCCTTCCTGCAGCCGAAGGCCTGGCACTTTCGCTCACCCGCTGGCTGAACCGCTGGCGCGTTTATTTTAGGGCCGCGCTTCGGGCTCGGCCGGGCGCAGCGGCTCGAGGTCGACCGCCTCTAACTGCCAACCCTTGGCGGATTTGTGGAAACGCACCTCGATGGGCCGCAGATCTCGGTGCTGCTCGCTGGAGCCACGCACACTCACCAGCAAGCTCGCCCCGACGCGCGCCACATTGCCCGTCACGCGGGCCTCGACGTCGGTCAGGG
>DATHOI010000798.1:0-13912 GCA_035485095.1 Polyangiaceae bacterium
GCTCGCCATGGTCGGAAAACGTGAACTCGCTCAGCCCACCGTGCTCGCGACGAGTGAGCGCGAGGGTCGGCGAGAGCGGAATCGTGCGCACTGTCCCAGCGCTGTCCGCTGAGTGGAGATGCGTGTCGCTGAGCACGAGCAGCCCAGGCGCGAAGCGTAGGTTCTCGTCGAGGTCCGGGCGCAACGTCGCGAGCACGCGTTCGCCTCGGGCGAGCGCGAGCCCAGGAAACCCCTCGAGCAGCGGTAAATCGGGAGAATGAGCGGACATCGACGAAGTTCGGGGGAAGCGGGCGCCTGCGAGCAGCGGAGTCTAGTCATGCGCCGGGCACGCCGTGCCACGCGCTCGCTTTTTCGCCGTAATTTTAGAGTCTTATCCGCTATTTGTTCGCGAAGCTGGCGCAAAATCGCTCGTCCCGCTAAAGGTGGCCCCCCACAGCTCTACTTTTGTCCTGATTTTGCCATGCAAATTTGCAAACTGAATCGCCTCGTCGGTCCGAACATCTGGGCGAACTACCCAGTGGTCGAGGCCTGGGTGGATCTCGGTCGCTACGAGGATTTCCCGTCCAACACGCTGCCCGGCTTCAACGACAAGTTGATGGCCTGGTTGCCGACGATGATCGAGCACCGCTGCGGCGTGGGTGAGCGCGGGGGCTTCTTTCAACGGTTGCATGGGGGCACCTGGCTCGGACACGTGCTCGAGCACGTCACGCTCGAGATCCAATCGCTTGCACACTTGCCCGTCGGCTTTGGCCGCGCGCGCGAAACCGTGGAACGCGGCGTGTACAAGGTGGCGATTGAAGTCGAAGACTTTCGCTTCGGTGAAGCGTGCATCAACGTCGCGCACGAGCTGATCATGGCTGCAGCGGAAGGCAAGGATTACGATTTACCGACTGCACTTCGCAAGCTACGCGCGCTCGCCGACGACTATTGCTACGGTCCGAGCACGCAGGCCATCGTCGCCGGCGCCAAGGCGCGCCTCATCCCGACCTTGCGCTTGACCGACGGCAACTTGGTGCAGCTCGGCTACGGCAAAGCCCAGCGTCGCATCTGGACCGCCGAGACCGACACCACCAGCGCGGTGGCCGAGAGCATCGCGCACGACAAAGAACTCACCCGTCAGCTCCTGACATCGGTCGGTGTGCCGGTCGCCGCGGGCCGGCATGTTTCCAGCGCAGAGGACGCCTGGGCCGCGGCGCAGGAGGTCGGTCTACCGGTCGTCGTCAAACCGCAGAGCGGCAACAAGGGCCGCGGCGTCTCTATTCAGCTCGAAGATCGCGAATCGGTGCTCGCCGCTTTTGCGATCGCAGAGAAGGAATTCGTCGCCTCGCGCGTCGTCGTCGAGCACTGCATTCCTGGTCGCCAGCACCGCGTGCTCGTCGTGGGCGACAAAGCGGTGGCGGCGAGCGGCGGTCAACCGCTCACGTTGACCGGAGACGGCGTGCACACGATCGAGGAGCTCGTCGTCATTGGCAACCAGGACCCGCTCCGAGGTGAAGACGCCGCCCAGCCGCTGACGCCGTTCGTGCTCGACGTGATCGCCCTCGATCTGCTTCGGCGCCAGGAGCTCGGTCCTAAGTCCGTGCCTGCCGCTGGGCGCGTGGCCATGTTGCATCACAACGGCGACCTCGTGATTGACGAAACCGATCGTTTGCATCCCGAGACTGCGGCGCAGTGCGTGCTCGCCGCGCGCTCGGTGGGCCTCGACGTGGCCGGTATCGATCTGATCGCGCAGGACATCTCCATCCCCCTCGAGCAACAAGAGGGCGCGGTGGTCGAGGTCAATTCGAGCCCCGGGCTGATCATGCACTTGAAGCCGCAAATCGGCTCACCGCGGCCCGTAGGCGAGGCCATCGTCGCGCAGCTGTTTGGTCCGAGTCAGACCGGGCGTGTGCCGCTCGTGGCGGTGTCAGGGACGAACGGCAAGACTCTCGTCACGGAGCTGATCGCCGAAATGCTGCGCGCGTCCGGCAGCACGGTCGGTCAAGCGAGCTCGGAAGGGCTGCGCGTCGGCAGCCGCGCGCTCGCGTCCGGCGACCGCGCGAACGCCGATAGCATGCGGCGCGCACTGATGAATCCATACGCCGATGCCCTCGTGTTCGAAGTGTCGGAACCGAACGTGATCAGCGAAGGGTTGCTGTTCGATCGCTGTCAGGTTGCGGTCGTGACCAACGTTGGGTCGTTCGACCACCTCGGACAGAAGTATGCGGACGAGGTTCTGCTGGGCAAAGCGGTGCGCGCCCCGGTCGACATCGTGCTGCCTACGGGCTTCGCGGTGCTCAATGCGGACGACCCCGCGGCGCTCGAGATGAGCCAGTTCTGCAAAGGCAAAGTCGTGCTCTTCGCACGGTCCCTGGCCTCACCTGGAGTCACCGAGCACCTCGAGCTCGCCGGTCGCGCCGTGGTGCGCTACGGCGAGCAGCTCGTGCTGTGCCAGGGCAAGCAGCGTGAAGTGATGGTGGAGCTTCCCTGGCTGACTTGTCCCGAGCTCGGTTTGCCCGGGTTCCTGGTCGATGACCTGCTCGCTGCCGTCGCGGCCGCCGTCGCTCTGGGTCTCAGCGCCGAGCAGATCCGTCAGGGGCTGACGGCGTGTGTCGGCCAAGGCGGCATCGCTCTGTTCGACCTGCCAGTGACAGCCGCCCGACCCGACGGCGGGCTGTTGCTCGTGACGCCAAGCCGGAATTCATCTGCATTCCGAGCCTGGGGAGAGCACTTTCGTCATGCCTTCTCCGGCTGGACGACCGAAATCCTGGTCGATCCGGCCTCGGATTGGCGCGCTTCGGACGCGGCCCCGATGCTCGAGCTACTTGGCCAATGTTTCTCAAAGGTTACGGTAGCCTTGAATTCCGACGCGGGGGACTTCGTCGAAGCTCTGGAAACGTTGGGCCCGCAGCCGAATAGTCGGCTATCGGGCCGCTCCACGCCTCTCATGGATGTCCTGGATCAATTGCTCGAAGGTCACGGCGCTGCGGATCTGCTATGCGTCTGCCCCTCGAATGCAGCCGGTTTTTCCAAGGTATTGGGACATCTCGCAGCAAAGGGCGTGGGCCGAAGGAGGGTCGGCGGCCTCGCCTCCGTAAGACATTGCCGATGAACATCGAGTCAATCCGCGCGCTGCGCGGCCCCAACCTCTGGTCGGATGAAACGGTCCTCGAAGCCATTCTCGTTATCGGGAAGGCAGAGCTGGGCTCTCAGGCGTTTGGTCGTCTTTGCGGGCTCCTGCCCCAAGGTATGGCCGAAGAGTTGTTTCAGAACTTCGGCTCTGTTGATTCGCCCGCGTTTTGGGCGCGAGTCGCGGCCCGCCTCACGGTCGGTCTGCAGGCTGCGGCAAACTGCGGCGTCAGTTACTGGTCGGCGCGCGAGCTCAAGCCGGGCGCCGAGTACCGAATCGTTGCGGAATACGCGGAGGAGCCCGCGGGGCGTCGCGCCCTCGCGCTCTGCTTGGAGCTTTTGGCGGCCGCTCGGGAGGGCCGCCACATCGACGTCGCGAGCGAGCTGGTCTCGCTCCGAAAGTTGAATGAAGACGTTCGCTTGGGTCCGAGCACGGGTTGCATCGTGCGCGCCGCGGAGGCTCGCAAAATCCCGGTGCGCCGTCTGACCGAGGGCAGCTTGGTCCAGTTCGGTCACGGCTCGCGTCTGCGCCGCATTTGGGCCGCCGAAACCGACCGCACCAGCGCGGTTGCCGAGTCCATCGCGCAAGACAAAGAGCTGACGAAGTCGCTCCTCGACAGCATTGGCATTCCGGTGCCCAAGGGCATCTCGGCCACGACCGCAGAGGCTGCTTGGGCTGCGGCTCAAGAGCTTGGCATGCCAGTGGTGGTGAAACCGCGCGCCGGCAACCAAGGTCGCGGCGTGTCGGTACGCCTGACGAGCCGAGAAGCGGTGCTGGCAGCCTTCGAATTCGCAGCCAGCGACGGCGACGTGATCGTCGAACGCCACATCGAAGGCGCGGACTTCCGCCTGCTCGTGATCGGGGGGCGCTTGATCGCCGCGGCCCGCCGCGAGCCCCCGAAGGTCGTGGGGGACGGTACGCGCAGCGTCGCGGAGCTCGTCGCCATCGAGAACCTCGACCCGCGCCGCGGTGATGACCACTCGACCTCGCTCAGCAAGATGCGCCTGGACGAGATCGGGCGCGAGATCTTGGCCGAGCAAGGCCTCACCGTGGACAGCGTGCCAGAGGCCGGTCAAATCGTGGTCCTGCGCCGCAACGCCAACCTCAGCACGGGTGGCACTGCGGCGGACGTGACAGACACCGTTCACCCCGACGTGGCGCGCAGCGCGATCGAAGCCGCTCAGATGGTCGGCCTCGACGTAGCGGGTGTGGATGTCGTTGCGCTCAATGTCGTCGAGCCGCTGGAAGTCACCGGTGGCGCGATCGTGGAAGTGAACGCGGCGCCCGGGCTGCGCATGCACGTCGAGCCCTCGAGCGGTCAAGGCCGCCCGGTCGGAGCTGCGATCATCGATTCGATGTTCGCGGCAGGCGACGACGCGCGCATCCCCGTCGTTGCCGTCACGGGTACGAATGGCAAAACCACGACCACTCGCTGCATCGCGCACCTGCTTCGCCAACGCGGCTTGCGCGTGGGCATGACCTGCACGGACGGCATCTACATCGAAGGCCGTCGCATCGACACGGGTGATTGCAGCGGTCCGAAGAGTGCGCGCGCCGTGCTCGCGCATCCGCGAGTCGACGCAGCCGTGCTCGAGACCGCGCGTGGCGGCATGCTACGTGAGGGCCTCGGCTTCGATTGGTGCGACGTCGCCGTCGTTACCAACGTGGGCGAGGGCGACCACCTCGGCCTCGGTGGCATCCACACCGCCGAAGAGCTGGCGCGCGTGAAGGCGATTCCGGTGCGACGTGTTTCCGAGCGCGGCGCCGCCGTGCTCAACGCAGACGACCCGCTGGTCGTGGCCATGGCAAGCCTATGCCGCGGCGCGGTCATCTTCTTCAGCCGCAACGCCGACGCGCCAAAGATCGTCAGCCACCGCGCTGCCGGCGGCAAAGCCGTCACCGTGCGCGACGGCTACATCGTGATCTGCAGCGGTAAGGACGAACGCCGCGTGGCGCACGTCGACCAGTTGCCGCTCACGCTCGGCGGTCGCATCGGTTTCCAAATCGACAATTTGTTGGCCTCGGTGGCTGCGGGCTTTTGGCTCGGGTTATCGGTGGACGCGCTCCGCTTCGGGGTGCAGACGTTCTCGAGCGATCTCGGCACCACGCCCGGGCGCTTCAACGTGCTCACGCACCGCGACGCAACGGTGATCCTCGACTACGGCCACAACGCTTCGGCGCTCTTGGCGCTGAATGAGGCCATCTCGAAGATGCCGCACCGCCGCCGCAAGGTCGTGTATACGGCAGCGGGCGATCGGCGAGACGAGGACATTCATCGTCAAGCGGAGATCATCGGCTCCTTCTTCGACGACGTGTACATTTACGAAGACCAATGCACGCGCGGTCGCGCCGATGGCGAAATCATCCGCATGATGCGTGAAGGCTTCACGCGCGCGAAGCGTCCGCCGCGTCGCGTGCTGCAGAAGTCCGGCGAGCTCGCGGCGATTGCCGCAGCCATCTCGAGCCTCGAGCCCGGGGATCTGCTGCTTTGCCAAGTCGACCAGGTCGAGGTCGCGTTGGATTTCGTGAAGGGCTTGTTCCGCCAAGCGGAGGCCCGCCCGATCGTGCCGATTGCGCACTTTGCTGCGGCCGCGCTCGCGGCGCTCGGCATCATCGCCGGCTGAGCTCTCGAATCCCGGGAGGTCAGAGAAAATCTGGCCTCTCGCATGACCGAGCGGGCGAGCCGAGGATCGGTGCGCGCGCTTCGGCTCACGAAAAAAATGAAATTAGGCGTCGTTCCTTGCTGCCTGGAATGACAGTGCGCGAGCGACCAAGCCCAGGATGTCAGTTATCGACCTACCGGGCGCGTCAAAATCATCCAAGAAATCCCGCTCGAACCGAGTATTCCGCGAGCCTCGAAAGATTCTAGGTGCGCTCGCCGCGCTCGCTGCATTGACGGCCGCTTCGCCGGTGCGTGCGGCTGGGACGTGGACGGCAGCGCCCGTCAATCCCGGTGTGGGCCAAGCTTTCGGGCTGTGGATGCTCACGGACGGTCGGGTGATCTCGCACGGTAAGGCGCTTAACAATTGGGTCGTACTCACGCCGGACAAGAAGGGTAGCTACGCCAACGGGACGTGGAAGTCCGTGGCGAGCAGCGCGTACGCGCGCGGCGGCGCGCAAGAACACGTGCTCAAAGACGGGCGCTTCTTCGAGGCGGGCGGCGAGTACATCTATGTCTGGCCGCCCGGGGGCTCGAGCTCGGACTACAACACGGTCGAGATCTACGACCCCGTCGCCAACACTTGGACATTGGAAGCGCCGGGATTGTACGGGGACATCGGCGACACAGGCAGCGCCGTCATGGCGGACGGTCGCATCTTCGATAGCACGCGCAACTCGTCGTCCACGCAGATCTACGACCCGACCACCAATGTGTGGACTGCCGCTGCCAAGAGCCCGCTCGGGAGCGGCGACGAAAACGCTTGGGCGACTCTGCAAAACGGCGGGATTTTAGCCGTTGGCTACTCGAAGGCCGGCGCCGCCGTGTACAACCCCGCTACCAATACTTGGACGAAGACGACGGTTCCCGCAGGTTGGGATACAGGGGATACCGCCGGCATCTCACTGATGTTCGACGGTCGCGTGATCGTCTACGGCTTCGGGCAGAACTACTTGTACACGCCTGGCGCCACGGCCGCCGACGCCGGCACTTGGGCGCTCGGGCCCCAGATGCTCAACGGTGACGAGGCAGAAGACGAGTTCACCGACACGCTCCCGAACGGCAAGGTGTGGGCGAGCTTGGTGACGATGACGTATGGCCCGGGCGTCGTTCTGCAGGAGTTCGATCCCACGACCAACACGGTGTCGTCAGCGACGCCGCCGCCGGACACTGGCAACCCATACCCGATCGGTTATTTGAATTTGCCGAACGGTCAAGTGATGGTGACCGCGTCGAGTAAGGATTGGTTGTACACGCCGGACACTCAGCCCGACGACTCGTGGCGACCGACGGTGAGCTCTGTCACGTTCGACAACGGCACCTATACCCTGACAGGGACGCAGATCAGCGGGCTCATCAACGGCGGTGACGAAGGCGACGACATGACGATGTCCCAGAATTATCCGATCATTTGGCTCACGGATAGCACGGGCGATGTCTACTACTGCCGCTCGTTCAACTTCAGCAACATGATGCCGAGCAAAGGATCAGCGCCCGAGACCGCGCAGTTTACGACGCCCGCAGGCTTGCCCGCGGGCAGCTACAACTTGTTCGTGTCTGCGGTGGGCGTTCAATCCAAGACCGGATTTCCATTCACCGTGGGCGTCGGCGGAACGAGCACTGGCAGCGCGGGCGCAGGTGCAGGCGGCTCGTCCGGTGCAGCCGGTGCAAACGGCATCAGTGGCGCGAACAGTACCGGCGGCGCGGGCGGTACGAGCGTCGCTGGTCAAACCGGCAGCGCCGGATCGAGCGCGGCGGGCGGCGACAACACCAGTTCGGCTGGCAGTACGGGCAACGGTGTCGGCGGCGCGAGCAATGCGGCTGGCTCATCTTCCTCGAGCGGCGGCGTGAACAACGCAGGCGGCGGCAGTCCTGGCACTTCGAGCAGCACGACGGACGACACCTCCGACGGTTCGCACGACAGCGCAGGCTGCGGCTGCAGCACCGTGGGCACTCGCGGCCGAGCGCCGGCTTTCATGGGCCTCGGGCTGCTCGGGCTAGCGCTCCTGCGCATTCGACGACGCCGCTCTTGAAAGGGACGCGAGAGCAGTGATTCATTCTCGCGTGTCGCGAGTCTGCTCGACATGGGGCGTCGCGCACCGGCTGTCCGTGCTGGGCGCGCTCGCCTTGGTCACGGGGTGCACCGACAGCAAACCGGCGTCGAACGTTGCGCCGCTGGTGGCGGGCGCGGAGGTGCAGACCGCGCGCCTGAGCGCGACGGTGGGCAGCACGCGTTTCGTCACGCGTGAGCATTTCCTCGCCTCCGGTGAGATGCAAATCTCTGGCGAGCCCTTCGCAGAAGCCATGGGGCGTGATCTCGGCGACTACAGTCGCGATCACTTGCCGACCGATCTCTATTTCGACTCGTCACTCACGGACAGCGAGCCGTGGATCGACCTGACGGGTTTTTCGACCGGCATCGAATCTTACGAGTATTCGAAGCAGCCCATGAACAGCGTGGCGTTCGAGTCTGGCGCCGGGACGTCGCTGGCGTACGCGCCGCTTCTGAACCCGACCGGCGTCGGTGGCGCGCAGGCCACGGCTTTGCTGGCAGCGCAGGTGCAGCACTTCGCGCAAGGCAGCAACGCGGTCACGCGCTTCGTGTTTCCGGCGGGTACCTTCCCGGTCAACAACACACGCGGCGGTGACCAGAACCCGAACGGCACGGGCACGGCGGCCGAAAACCCGCTCGGTTGGCCGGGTATTTGGCCCACTTTGCATGCGTTCCACAGCTTCGATCCGAGCGTCGACCCGACGGGCGCGGTCGATCTGAATTGCGCCATCACTTCGGACGACGACCCCGGAACGCGCGGCGCGCTCGGTTCGCCGGACTACGAATGCGACGCGACGACACTCCATCTCCCGAACCGCGCAAGTCAGATCGAAGCGGTCGTTACGCCGGGCGCCGATGGTTTCAGCGCTTGGAAGTATGGGCTCTGGACACTCAACTATCTCCAGATCATGCATGACTCCTCGGAGGCACCGATCGACGAGATCAGCTCGGGTGATCTCAGCAACGTCGGCATTCCGGGCAACACCGTGCACGGCGGCGGTCGGCCAACGACCGGCGTGTACTTGGGGTCCAGCAACATCGAGGGCTTTCAGGCGCAACTGTTCATCGATTCGATCGACAATCGCGCTGCCGACTGGCTCTTGCATTTCACGACCAGCGACGGTGCCACGTTGACCGGTTTCCCAACGCTCTTGGCCGCGCTGAGCTACGACTATCAGCAGCCCCTCTCGTGGTTTCCAGGGCAGGTCGTCGTCAGCGAGAGCGATGACGGGAGTGGTTTCCCGCGACCGTCGTACACACTCGGCTCTGCCAACAGTAGTTTGCTCGATCAACTCGGCCTGTTGCTCGGCTACTCCGAGTTTTATTCACTGACCGACACGAACAACGCGGACGTCGGCGGCTCGCAACCCGCTTCCGTCTATTTCGACGGCGATCCGTTCCCTAGTGACAATCAGCTGCCGGATGGTGAATCGACGCTGCACGACCGGGCACTCGCCATGTTGCGCGTGACGCTGATCAACCTGGATCGCCTGCACGCCGACCCGATGTCCGGGGTGCTCGTCGACGACGTAACCATGATCGGCAATCAGGCCAATCGTGGCACGACGGTGTCTACGACATCAGTCGCGTACGCTCTGCTCGCCTTGCGCAGCACGGCCCGCTCGCTGAGCTCGCAGCTCGAGCTCTACTCCAACAATTCGCCGGACACCGCGCTCGGTACCACCGTGCTCGATGCCTTGCCTCTGAACCTACCGGATCCGAGCGTGACGTTTGGGCAGCGCTTGCTGCAGCTCCTGAACGGTGAGGCCGACTTGTTGCTCAATCACCTGACTGACGCGACCGGTCGCGCGTCTGCCGGTTGGGATGTCGGACGTTCTCAGCCAACCACAACGAGTGATCTGCTCGACGCGCACACGGCTGCCGTACGCGGCTTGTTTGCGGCATATTTGGCCACGGCCGACGTGCGCTATCGCGACCGCGCCAACCTCGTGTTTCAGCGTATGGAACAGATTTTTTACGACGCCGGTGCTCGCATCTACGGCGCGACTCCTGCGCCAGTGAATAGCGTGGAGTACACGCCGCTGCGTTTTGCGCTGCTGCAGAGCGCTCTGCGAGACATGTACGAGCTCGTCGCCAGTCGTCCTGGTGGCGAAGCACTTCAACCGCTCATCGAAGCGCACGTCGGGCGCTTGAACAAGCTCGTCCTGAACGGTTGGGACGACCGCAATCAGAACCGCGTCGTCGACTGGCCGGACGAGTGCGTGAACGTGCAAAATGGCTTGCCGCGGGGCGGGCTGCAAATGGCCGAACGCTCGCTCACAGGTGAAACCGGGAGCCTCGCCGCGCAGCTCGATATCGATGCAGGGGAGCAGCGCACACCTACCTCGGACCGTGAGCACGATTGCGTGCCGGAAATCGACGACGCGCATCTACCGGCCGCGCTGGCAGATTCCGTGACATTTCAGATCAGCAGATGAGCAGCCGGCGCGCCTTCTTCATGCGCACGGCTTGCGCTTTGCTCCTGCTGAGCGCTGTCGATCTCGGCGGGTGCTCGGACAAAACTCACGGCTCGAGCTCGAGCGTCGCGCCGTGTTCGGTACAGTTCTCCGGCAACACCTCGAGCTCGGTGACCGAGCCGAGCTGCAGCGCGCTGAGCGTCACCGAGGACGCAGGAATGCCCGACTATTCGCTGAATTTTCAGGTACGAACGCCGCAGGTTCCGAGCTTCGGCATCGCGATTGACCTGGGCCCCGCACCGAGCCCCGGCGCGTTCTCATCCGAGACAACCAGCAATTGGAGTGTCACGGGCTCAACCGCGACGAGCTGCGCATTCTTGGCCGGCAGCGCTGCAGCTCGCGTGGGTAGCTTCACTCTGACGATCACCTCGCTGGCGCTGTCCGGCGCGAGCAGTGTGGCCACCGACGCCGCCGATGCCAACACGGCTGATGCCAACACGAGTGACGCTGCGACGACTGAAGCTCGCGCAACGGAGGCGGGCGCAACCGACGCCAGTGTCGCGGGCAAGCTGCACGGCACGCTCGACCTCACTGCTTACGTCGAGGAGACTCCGGGTATGGCTTGCGGCATTTCTGACGCAGAGGTCGTGCACATCGATTTTTGAGGCGATTGGTCGTGAATCGCAGGCGAGAGGCGTGCGCGCCCCAAGTGTTCAAGAGGGCTTCTTCTTCATCAGCCAGAACAAGATGGAGGGCAGGAACAGCACCGCGGCCAGCACCGTCGTGATCTCACCAGCGGCGGCGGCGAGCCCGAAGCTCTGCGTGGCCCCATTCATGGAGAACATCAGGGCAACGTAGCCGAGCGTGGTGGTGAGCGAGCAGAGCACGACCGCGCCACCTGTTTCGACCAAGCCTTTGGCCAAATCGGCGTCCCTGGTGAGCTCGCGGCGCTTCATGATGTTGAGCGCGTAGTCTGCGCCCACGCCGACGCTGATCGGCAACGCGACGAAGTTCAGGAAGTTGAGCTTGATGCCGCGCCAAGACAAGAACGCGACCAGCCAAGACAGCCCGATCACCAGCACCGAGAGCGCCAAGAGCCCGCTGCGGCGACCGCGAAAGGCCAGAAAAATCACGACCAGCGTGCCGACGAAGCTCAGGAAGATGGCCTTCGGGGCGTCGTCGCGGATCGACTGCAAAACGTCGGCAAAAATGACTGGATCGCCCGAGCCGTAGATCACGTCGCCGTTCGGCAAGTGAGTCTCGCGGAAGGCGTCCGCCCAGCGCTGCAGGTAGTGCGCGTTGTACACGCTCTGGCCTTCCGTCGGCACGATGTACACGATGCGCCCGCGCTTGCCCTCGTGGTCGATGAACGGCCGCGCGATGCCCTCCGGCAGATCATCCATGCTGATGGGCGTGATCACTGCCGGGATGTACTCGTTGATCTTGTCGTAGTCCTTGTCGCTCACGAAGCCGCGCTTGTGCCCGCGTTCGACGCGATCGCGGATCTCGCTCAACAGCTCGATCTTTTTGGGTTGATCTTTGGGTAGCAGGTCGAAAATGGTGACGAGCTTGCTGAACGGTTTGAGGTTCGGCGGCGCGTCGTCGCGGCGCTTCAAGAGCACTGTCAGCAGCGGCTCGACTTGATCTACTCGATCGACGACGATGGCGCGGCCGTCTTGACCGGCGCGGCCGACCACGTCGTCCACGCGACCAGCGAGCTGCGACGCGGACGACTCGTTCTGACCGGCTTTCCCGCTCGTCTTGAAGACGGTACGCAGGTTGTACTCCATCGGATCGTCGATGAAATAGCGCGTCGCGACCACGATCGTCACGGCTCCGCTCACTAGCCCAAACACGGCGATGGCGCGCGGAGCCCGCTTCGCGAGCCAGACGAACGGATAGCCGTAGAAGCCTCGCGCTCGGGAGCGCCAAGTAGGTGTGCTGTGAAACAGCGGGCTGATGCGTTCGGTCAACACCAATGCTGCCGGGAGCAGCAAATACGTGACGAGCCAGCACAAAAGCATGCCGACGCCGCCGATCACGCCGAAGTGCTTGAAGCCGCGGAAATTCGTCACGGCGAGCGAGCCGTAGGCGACCATCGCCGCCGCCGCCGCTGCCAGCGTCGCCGTTCGCGTGTCGCGATGGGCGATCAGCACCGACTCGTGCACATCTCGGCCGCTGCGGCGCGCTTCGATGTAGCGCGCCATGTAGATGATCCCGAAGTTGATGCCGTTGCCCGCGATGATGCTGACGAGAAAACCGCTCGCGGTGTTGAGATAGCCAATGCTCAGGTAGGCGCCCGCGAAGGCCCACGTGCAGCCGACCAAAATCGTCAGCCCCATGCAGAACAGCACGCGCACGCGCAAGAAAAACAAAAATACCACCACTAGGATCATGCCCACGCCCCAAGCGCCCACCTGCGTGAGGTCATTGGTGATAGCGCGGTGCCCCTCGGCAGCCGTGATCAGGTTACCCGTGTAACCGACGGTAAATGCCGGGTCCCACTGCCGTGGGTTGATCTTCTTGATCAGAGCTTCGATCTGCCCGCGCAGCTCGAACGCTCGTGGATCCATACTGCCGAGCGGCGTGCGCACTAGAATAATGCCCCAGGTCTTGCCTATGGATTTTCCGATGTAGTAGCCGTCCATGCCCGGCTGCTTTTTCTGGGCGTCGTCGATCTTCTTTTTGAATTTGTCTTCCAGCGCGTCGGCGTCGAGCGGGGGCGGCACGTCCGCCTTGTCCTCGTCGTCCAAGCCGAGGTTCATGCCGCTCTTCTTTTGGACCTCGTAGTCGTAGCGATCGACCACGTCGTCGTGCATCTTTTGGATTTCGTCGAGCTCGGCGTACAGGTGCTTGTGAGCGCGGAAGAAAGCCTGCACGTCGCGTGTGCCGTCATCGACGCTAGTTACGAGCTTAGGGTCGAGTTTTCGCACCTCGGGCGCCAGCGCGTCGACGAAGCGCTTGAGTGCGTCCGTGTTCTCGCTCTGCGCGACGACGCTCAGAGTCGAGCTCGAGGTGAGCCGCTCGGAGATGTGTCGCATCTCGATCACGCTGCGCTTGTTGTCTGGCAAGAGCTCGGCGAACGCCGAGCGCAGCGTGAGCCGTGAGGCCAACAAACCCGTCGGGACGAGCGTCAGGAGCACCAGCAGCACCACGAGGAGCGGTCGCCGATTCTGAAACTCTCCGAGTCGGACGAGGAGGCCCTCGAGCGGCGATGGTCGCATCGGGGGGGAAGCTATCACAGCTAGTTTTCCCTGCGATCGGTGCAAAATGGGGCGTCCGGGCCCGAAAATGCCGAAAATAACGGGCTAGCGCCGAACGGGGTCTTTCGAGAGCTTGCGCTGTAGCGAGCGACGGTGGAGGCCCAGCAGGCGCGCTGCCCGCGAGATGTTGCCCTCGCAGTCAGCGAGCACGCGCTGAATGTGCTCCCACTCGACGCGCGCCAGGCTAGGCACCTCGACCTCGCTCGCTTTCGTGGCCGCCGTTTGCCCCGCGAACGCTGCCAGGATCTGGTCGATGTCGACGGGCTTGCTCAGGTAATGGACCGCGACCGCACGGATTGCTTCGACGGCTGTGGCGATGCTGCCGTAGCCGGTGAGCATGACGACGACGGTCGCCGGATCGATCGCGCACAGCTCTCGCACCAGATCGATACCCGAAGCACCGGGCATGCG
>DATHOI010000799.1:0-7197 GCA_035485095.1 Polyangiaceae bacterium
ACACCGAGTGGGCTATTCCAAGCGCTCGACGCCATTCAAAGCTCCGTCAGTTTGCTGTCCGGAAGCCGCGCCGCGAGCACCGCTGAGGAGCAAGCGTTGCTTGCTGCCCTGCCTACCGCGCCAGAGCTTCCCGTCGTGATCGCGCTCGACCACGAGGACGCCGGTACTCTCGATCCCACAAGTTACGCGGTTCCGCCGGCGGTTTCGTGGCAGAGCTTGATCGTTCCCGGTGGGTCGTCGTGCACCGTTCCGCCGCGCCTCGGCGCGTGGGCGCAGGCCGAGAGCAGCGTGGGCGTTCCCACTCCGCAGCTGTGGGGCTGCGGGGACGTATCCGTGCTGAGCTATGAGCAAGCTGATTGCAGCTCGCCAGTCCCGATTGGGTCTCCGATCGCGTTCGGTGATACAGGCAACGCGCTGTGCGAAGCGCTGATTCGCATCGATCCCAATGCCGAGTGCGACGCGTCCCGCGGTTGGGCTGACCCGCTGAATGACAGCGGCGTGCGCACTCCGTCGACCGACAGCACGTCCGGCACGATGGCGCGCGTCTGTGAAGTCCTGCAGCTCACCGGTGCCGCGCTGAGCGCTTGCCAAGGCGACTTGAGCTGCGCAGGGTGCACGCCGGGCTGGTGTCTGACCGAAGTCGAAGCGCTCACCGCAAACGCGACTCTGCACGACGAGAACGATCAGCCGCTCGCGCCGCGCTTCGTGCTGGGCTCGAATCTGCCGGATGGCGCTTCTGCGCTGACGCTGACGTGCGAGACGCTCGAATAACCGCTACTCCGGCTCGTCGCTCGTGTCGGCGTCCCGGCAACAGCGAAAACCAGTCGAGTAGTCGTGGTAGCTGGCTGCGTGTGCCTTGGTGACGTAGTCACAACCCGCGCCGTTCAGCTCCGCGTCTCCGTAGAAACCGCCGCGAAAATAGCCGTGACCGTTGGCTGCGACTTCAGCACTCCACTCGTGCAGATTACCAACGAGATCGAAGACACCGTACGGCGACACGGACGCCGCGTACGCGCCCGTTTTTGCCAAGCCGCCGGGCCACTGATTCAGGCGCGGGTCATTGAGCTCGGAGCTGCCAAAATTTGCGGCCGCTCCGAACACCACGCTGACCGCGCTGCCTTTGCCCTCGTTACATTTGCCGGCTTGACGCTGCGTGCCCCCATAGGGGTAGCTGGATTTCGTGTTGGGTCCACGGCAAGCGAGCGAAAATTCAGGTGCGCTACACAGTCGCTTGCCGGCGTTCTGGCATGCCGCTGCGGCTTGAACCTGCGAGATGTACCCTTGCGGAACCACGCCTTCGGCAACCTTGGCCCGGACGCGTAGACCATCGACTGGCGCATACGGCGAGTGCGGCGTCTCGCGGTCGTTCGCGTCGAGCTCGACGACGTACGCTTCGTAGCGATCGATGCAATAGCTCGCGACTCGCGCCATGCCGGGCGGGCACGCCGCGTTCCGCGGAGCGACCGCCGCAGTGATGTTCAGCTCGTGCGTGGCGCCGAGAAACGGCACTTCTACTGGCGCCACTGGTGGAGTTGGCGCGGGGTGCGGTTCCTGCGCTCGTCCGCAGCTGAGTAAACAGCAGGACGTGATCAGGGCGCACCGCAAGTGGCTCACCCTCGAGAGGTACAAGCTTGGCGGTCCGAGCGTCAAGCCACACCTTGCGCCCACACGCACCACTGTTGTGGGCGCCCGGCGAATTGGCTCCAAAAGTGGCTGCTCACAGCGGCGTGTGCAGTCGTGTCGCTAACTTCCGGTGTCAGTGCGCTCGCGTGGATCCGCTCCGAAATATCGGGCACCGAGCCGCGCGCGCCGGCGCAGCGGAGGGCGCGTGCGGGTCGCCTGCGCGGCGTGAATCGTTGCCTGCGCTCTGCGCGACTGAGCGACAAACACGAACGATGTAAAAGATGCTGAGTGTCTGAGGCAGTCAACGCTCACCAGCGCGTGCAGACGGACACGATGAAACGCTGCGCGACGTAATGCTCTGAGCTTCGCTTCGGCTTATCGCCGGCAGCGCTGAGATCGAGATTTCGGTTTCCGGATGTCACGCTCAAACCATCGGACATTGCGCGTTGCTCGCCTCGTCCGGTCCATCTCGCGCTCAGCGCTCGCGCCGGTCACGACACAGTGTGCCGCACCGCGTAGTCGTCTTTCGCGCGGCTTTCGAGAACGCTTGCCTGCGAAAACTTTGCTGTCTCTCGTCTCCCCAGCGCGGGGCCACGCGTTGCGCGAGAAGCGAGCATTCGCCTGAGACCAGTAGTTCTGTCGAGACCACCGGTGCAGCTTTTCTGTGCCCCGAACGCTGGTACTGTGGAACCAGTGCCAGGCAGGGACTGTCTCGCCGCATTTTTCGCGGCGAACGGCGGTTCGCGTCGTGGCGACCGAATTTTTAGGACCATCACAGCTCAATGAAAAGAGGCTTCACCAGCGCGCTGTCGCTCGGTGCGCTTCTGTTCGTCGCGACGCACTCGGTGTACGCCGAGGAGCCCGCGCCGGCAGCGCCCGATCCAGGCACCGACGCGTCCAGCGAAAGCGCTGAGCCGAGTCGCGGGGTGGGGCTCGGGCTCGCGCCGATCGCTCCGCCGACGCCGCCAGCGTTGGGTGGTCGTGCCGCCTCGTTCGGCGCCAATAAAGATCCGAGCGAGGCCGCCTTTCGCCTCGGTGGCACGATCTTCGGCTCCGAGACGGTCGGCATTGGCACCCGCGGACAAGCGACCGAGCCGGGGCAAACATCGACGGTGCTACACGTGCCTGCGCGTTATCAAGGGCGCGTGCCGCTCTACGTCGGTGTGAACGCCGGCCTGTACGTGACCTACGGCACCCCCGTCGTTGCGGCGACGACCACCTTCTACGCGCACTCGTCCGGCAAGGAGTGGGAGGGCTATTACAACCCGGCTCTCGGCCCTTCTTTCAGCCAGGCGTATCTGACGGTGACGCCGCCGCCGCTCGGCAAATTGCGCTTGCACGTGCAAGTGGGCGCGTTCAGCGAGGTGTTCGGCTCGCCGGGGCAATGGGGCTGGGGCACCTTCGGGCCGTTGCTCGCGATACGCGGTTACGGCGAGTCCATGAGCGCCGAATACGATGCGACATCGGACACTCGTTTGTTTTTCGAGCATGGGCTCGGAGGCATTCCCTCGGTGCCGGAGTCGTTCGTGCGCGGCACGTACACCACTTGGAACGAGACCGGCGTATCGACCGTGTTCCAACACGCGCACGTCGGGATCAACTATCAAAACAAGTACATCGCGCGCCTTCACTTCGCGTCCGTGTACGGCACTGACGAGCACCAATACTTGAATCCGACGCGTCACGACGGTCGGATGAACATTTACATCGCTGAAGCGCACTGGTTCACCGATGCCTTCGGGCAAATCGGTTTGAGCGGTGGCCTCTGGGACTTCAGTCACGCCACGCCGATTCAAGACGGTGTGTGGTGGGGCTTGAACTATACGCAAGGCGCGCAAGACATGACGCGCAACTACCTCGGCCTGAACAGCAATGGCACCGGCAGAGTTGCCGGGCTCAGCGCCGAGTACGATTTGAGCCTCGCGCATCTGCTTTGGTATCCGCAGCCCTTCGACGGCAATGGGCCGGATGTCCGCATGATCTTCGCGGCGGTCGCCGACCGCACGCTGCAGAGCGAAGACCCGCAATTCAAGCACGCAACCGGCTACCTGTTTGGGGAAGAGCTCGACTACCGCATGCGGTCGTGGTTCTCGGTCACGCTGCGCAGTTACGGCGAGAGCCGCACATTGGATCAGGGGCAGTGGCGCGTGATGAGCGTCTCTCCCGGGATCGCGTTTCGCTCGGATTGGCAGAGCCTCGATCACATCGAGCTCATCTATTCTCGGCTCTTTTACAGCGGTGCAGTCGACAACAACCCCGCCGCCCCACTCGATCGCAGCGTGCTGACTCTGGCCGCAGGTATGGATTTTTGAGCCATGGAACACACGAATTCGCACGAGTCATCGGCAAGAACAGCGCCCCGCGAACCGCTCGCGAATTTCTCGCGTAGGTGTCGAAGAGTCGCGCTCTGCGTTGGAATTTTTGGGTGCGCTCTCGCGGCGCCCCGGCTCGCTCGAGCAGATGAGCCGGCGACGTCGCTGGGGCTACCTTCGCTTGGGTTGTCGCCCGGTGATCCGCAACAGCGGAGCGTGCTGCCATCGAGCCCGTTTGCGCGCCCGCCGCATGATTCGCACGACTGGGTGTTGGACTTTCACGGCTACGTGCTCTTGCCTTTCGACAGCGGCTGGCACAAGCGTGAAGACCCAGAGCCTGGCCAGAGCCCGACCGTCATTCACACGCCCCCGCTGATTCCGCAGGATTTGCGGAGCTTCAGCTACACGGGCGTGATCCCCACGACGTGGGTGCAGCTCGATTTCACGTACGGCAACTCGGTCGTGTCTGCGACGACTATCTTGGCCGCGCGCACGTTGAATGACGCGGCAGGTCTGTACAATCCCGTCGATCAGCTCGGCGTAAATGACGCCTACCTCGACGTCAATTTGTCAGGTCCACTCAAGTTGCCGCTCGAGCTGAAGGTGGGCGCCTTCACCGGTCGCTATGGCGCGATGGGGCGTTGGGACGCGGGCCGCTACGGCACGCCGCTCATCGCGCAAACCAACTCCATCGGTGAGCAGCTCAATGCCGCGTTCAAGGTCGGCAAGACGACGTTCGTCCTCGAGCAAGGCCTTGGTGGACAACTCGGTGTTCCGCCGGTCGGGCTCGTCCCCGAAGGTTGGAATGATTTTGCCGCCACGGGTGTCGGGGCAAGCTTCGTCAACCACCTGCACGTGGGTGTCGGCTACGCGGACACGGCGATGCTCGGTCTGCACTACCTGACCGCGTGGAGTCAAGATGACCAGGCGTCTCACGACTTGATTCCGGACGGTCGGATCACGGTCATCGGCGCGGACGCGCGCATCACCTCTGGCCGCTTTGGACACCTGTATTTGGGCGCCGCGAGCGTGAAGGCGACGAACGCTGCCACGGTGTCGGGCGTGATTGAGATCCTCAACGCGCGGGGCGGGCCCGAGCTGATCAGTGAATACCTCGGGCCGAACAGCAACGGTGACGGCACCCTGACGACCTTTGGTGGTCAGTACGATCTGAGCGTTTCGAGTCTTTTGTATGGCGATCGCTTCAAGGGCAACAGCCCGGACGTCATGGTCAGCGCATTCGGCGTTTCGACGCACGTCGCTAGCAAGGACAAGGCCTTCGATGGCGTGAACAAACTGAAGGCGGGCGCCGAGGTCACTTACGGCATCCTGTCCTGGTTCGGCGTATCCGGTCGTCTCGATCGCGTCGCGCCGAACACCGAAAAGGGGACACAGAGCTTCACTATCCTCTCGCCGCGTCTGCTCTTTCACTCCGACTGGTACAGCCGCGATGAATTCGTGGTCCAGTATTCGCGCTTCACTTACGGCAAGAACGTAGTCGTCAACACGGGCTTCCCGCCCATGCCAGACCCGACTGCGAACCCCGATCGAGATGTCGTGTCCATCTCGGGAACCTTTTGGTGGTGATGATGGCTCGGCTTCAGCTCCTCGGGTTCGCCCTGCTCACCGCTTTCAGCGCGCCGGGCTGCGGTCCATACATCTCGCGGCCGAGTGAAATCACGCCGGATTGCAGCGCTGGAGCCGGCTACGATCTGTCGCGCGTCTTCGTGGATTCCTCCACCCTTGCGCTCGGGGCCGCGCCGTCGGGCTTCGCGTTCGGCGATCTCACGCCCGGCGCGACGCTCGATCAGATGCAGGCAGTGAATACGCCAGCGGGTCAAGCCATCGACGTGGATCCGACGCTCACTTGCGGCCATTCGCGCGTGTTCGACATGGAGAGCGCAGGGCACGACGACTACGGCTCGTCGATGATCTTGCTCTTGAACGGCTTCAACGGAGCCGGCACGGACGGCATCTTCTACTGGGCGAGAACCGCCAACGTCGACACCAACAGCGCCGTTACGCTGCTGCTCGCGGATGGAAACGTCGATGCCGCAGGCGGGGTGTGCACGCCAGCCGGCACGACCAACCCGGATAGCACGGCCACCAATAGCAGCACCACGGTCACCGGCACCAACGCCACGCAAGCGGTGAACTATGAGCCCGCGGCCACCGACTGCGGAAACTACTTCCAAGCGATCGTCGAGTTCACGGACGTTTGGACGCTGTACTTCGTGCCTTGGGGCCAATTCGCGCAGCTAGCGCAGCCGAATCGCGACCCGTACGGAGTCCAACCAGCGCAGCTGTATCAGTTTGGCATTCGGGTCCCGAAGGAGGCGCACTTCGACCTCTGGATCGATCAAATCGGTGTTTATCAACCCATGTCCGCTACTGCGGGCCAATGACTGGAGAACAGACATGAAATCACAATCACGCTTCTTGGAGATCTCGCTGGCAGGGCTGACCGTGATCGCCGCGTGCGCGACCGCGGCCGTCGCATGCAGCAACACGGACTCTGGTGATGACTCGGCAGCAGCTGGCACCGGAGGTGCCTCCACTAGCAACGGCGGCACTGCTACGTCGAGCGCTGGCGCGGTCGCGACTGCCGGCGCCTCGACGAGCGGAGGCGGCGCGGGTGGGACTGGCGCCGTGGCTATGGGCACCGCCTGCCCGAAGGCGATGTCGGCGACGATCTCCGATTTTACGGCGCTCGATGGCGGCGGCGGCGACCCGAGCGCTTTCGGCGACTTCACGACGACCTTCTCCGGCAGCACGTACGTCTATCCGAACGGCGCGGCCAACTTCCCGCTGGTCGCCGACTTCAGCCAGGAAAACTGGCATATCACCGGCACCGTTGGCGACTTCTCCGGCTTTGGATTGGTCTTCAGTCTGGCTAGCAGCGCGACCGGTGGCTGCAATCTGGTCGATGCTTCGATGTTCAGCGGCATCTCGTTCTCGATCAAAGGCAGCGTGCCAATCGCCGGTGCGCTTGCGAACTCGGTTCAGTTCACGGTCGGCACGGCGGCTGACGACGTGGCTGCGTCCTGGCTCGACGCGCACAAGGCGACACCCACCACCGCCGATGCGACCCCCAGCTTTGGCACTTGTATGCCGGTCAGCAATCAGTACGACGGTACCTGCGGCTCGCCGAGCCTCAAGATCCCCGTCACCGACACGGCCACGGTGATCAACGTCAAGTGGACCGATCTCATCGGCGGTAAGCCCATGGCATCGCCGGATCCGACGAAGATCACCTTCATCA
>DATHOI010000800.1:0-2746 GCA_035485095.1 Polyangiaceae bacterium
AAGCTCGGGGCGCTCGGCGACTGCGCTGCCGGTATTACGAAGTGCGCGAACGGCGCGTGGCAAGCCTGCTCGGTCGCGCCCAAAGCGGTCGACGGCTGCGACATGGGCGACGACGCCACGTGCAACGGTCATCCAAACGAAGGCTGCACGTGCGTCGACGGTCAGACTGAAGCCTGTGGGGCGTCCGGCACGGGTTGCACTTTGGGTAGCCAAACCTGTGCGGGCGGCGGGTGGGGAACCTGCACCGGGAACACTTGCGTGGACTTTGCGGTCACCCCCCCTACCGGCACTTGCTCGGCGGCTACTACGGTGGGTGAGACAGCCGACAATACGTGCGCGATTCCGACGTGCCCGGCGGGCTATTACGTGACGATCTGCGCGGTTCACGCCAGCAATGGAACCTGTGTCTTCAACGGCCCGGACGGTGTCGACCCGACACAGGCCAACATCACCGTGACAAAATCGGTGAAGGGTAACATCGCCACGTGTGGGTTCACGTCGTGCTCGTGTCGCTTCGACGGTTTCTGAGCTCGCGCTGACCGAGCTTTTGCCGCCTTCGTAGAGGCGTCTTTCCGCCCGCTCTCGAACTACCATTCGCTGCCCAGCAAAAGTTGACTGGTGAACCCCGTCGTAGGCAACCATCACTCGTGACGCAGCTGCGTCATCACCACGCGGGCCGCTCAAGTGACTCGCAATAATCGAGTGAGGCTTTGTCGGATGCGAGAGAATCCTTTGACCCATTCAGGGTTGGCTTGCGTCGTCGCTCAAACGACATTGGCGGCCGCGCTCACCCTGGCCTGCGGCTCCAGCTCGAACGACTCGGGCTTCAACGGCTCGGGCGCGGCTAACACGTCTGGCGGCTCGAGCTCCACGTCGTCGGCCGGTTCGAACGCGAGCGGCGGCTCAGTGAGCTCCGGCGGCGGAGCAACCGGAACGAGCGGCGCGAGCGCCAACGGCGGTACCGGCACGACGGGCACTGCGGGAGCTCCCGCGACCGGCGGCAATGGCAATGCCTCAGGCGCTACTGGAGCGGGCGGAAGCACAGCTAGCGGCGGCGCGACCGGTAGCGCAGGCGCGACGGGCAGCGCGGGCGGCGGCAACACCGCGACGACCGGCTGCGCTGCGGGCGACACCGCCTTGCCGGCAGAGCCGAAGATCCCCTCTGCTTGCAAGACATTGCTGGCAACGCAGACCGTCTCGGCCACGGGCGCGCCGAGCGAGACCAATCTGGACACGTCGACGATCCAAGCGGCTCTCAATGGTTGTGCGTCCGGGCAAGCCGTCAAGTTGACCGCTGGCACGTCGACGAACGCGTTCATCACCGGCCCCATCACTATCCCGTCTGGCGTGAGCCTGTGGGTAGACGCGGGCGCGACGCTGTACGGCACGCGCAGCACCAGTGTCTACAACGGAGCGGGCGCGCTGATCACCGTCAAGGGCGCGAGCTCCGGGATCTACGGCGCCGGCATCATCGACGGCCAAGGCGGCGAGCCCCTGATCGGTGGCAGCGGGTCGTTCTGGGACCAGAACGGCAACGGCGGTGAAAGCCCGGCGCTGATCCAAGTCTCCGGCGCGACGAACTTCACGCTGTACGGCATCACGCTCCACAATTCGCCGATGTTCCACGTCAAGCTGAGCGCCAAGGGCTTCATCGTTTGGGGCATCACCATCAAAACGCCTTCGAAGGCGACGAACAGCGCTGGAACCGCGCTCACGATAGACGGCGCGCACAACACCGACGGCGTCGATCCGGGTGAGTCGGCGAGCAACGGCTACATCGTGTGCAACAAGATCAGCGACGGTGACGACCACATCGCCATCAAGGGCTCGAGCCCGACCGGCGTGACGAACTTGACGATCGCGCACAACCATTTCGAAGCGGGTCACGGCATGTCGATCGGTAGCGAATTCACCGGTGGTGTCTCCGACATCAACGTGTACGACCTGTCGATCGACGGTTCGCTCGGCGGCGACGCAAACGGCATTCGCATCAAGAGCGATTCTAGCCGCGGTGGGCTGGTGAACAATGTCACCTACAGTGACGTGTGCGTGCGAGACCTGGCGACTCCCATCTTGCTCACGCCCAAGTACACGACCGATACGGGCAACGACATCCCGCAGTACACGAACATCAAGATCCAGAACTTTCACGCCTTGACTGGGCCGAGCAATCAACTGGTGACGCTCGACGGCTACGACGCTGCGCACCAGAACAGCGTCACGCTGGACAACGTCATCGTCGACGGCATCACGGCGGCAAAGGTTCAGGCCGCTTACACGACGGTGACGCTCGGCCCGGGCGCGGTAAACTTCACTCCGTCCGGCACTGGCGTCACCGTGAAGAACGACGTCACTGGCAGCTCGACGCCGAACCCATGCACCAACAAGTGGGTGACGTTCTGAGCTAGGCCCAGTATCTTGAGCATCGGACACGCCGGGCGATTTCGGGTTTGGGCTTCGTTTTGGCTGCGCTCCGGTGCTCGCCAAAGCGCCGAACTTGCCCGGCGGGGCGGGCCTTGAGGTTCAGGCGATGGAGCTGAGAGCGAATCGGGCGCGACCGGGTTGGCTCGGTCGCGCTCGAGCTCAGCCGGACATGCCGCTCTTCGCGGTGAGCGGCGACGGACACGACACCTGCTTGAAGACGATGTTCGGGTTGTCGGCGCCCGTGTACCAAGTCAGAAACCAGTTGCAGCCGGCGAGCAGATCCGGCTTGCCGGCGAACACCGTATTGCACTTGTTTTGCGTG
>DATHOI010000801.1:0-7109 GCA_035485095.1 Polyangiaceae bacterium
ACGAAGGACTACGGCACCGTGGTCGCCGTACAGGGCGTGTCGTTCTCGGTCGGGCGGGGGGAAATCGTCGGTTTTTTGGGGCCAAATGGCGCCGGCAAAAGCACGACGCTGCGCGTCCTGGCTGGCTTCTTGGGCGCCACGAGCGGTCGCGTTCGCATCGCCGGGCACGACATCATCGAAGCGCCGCTCGCCGCTCGCCGCTCGCTTGGTTACATGCCGGAGAGCGCACCGCTCTACCCCGAAATGCGCGTGTCGGAATATTTGCTGTTTCGCGCGCGCCTGAAGGAGGTACCGCGCGCCAAGCGCACGAGCGCCATCGGTGGCGCGATGGAGCGCGCGGGCGTCGCGCACATGGCAGAGACCGTGATCCAACACTTATCCAAAGGCTACCGGCAACGCGTCGCCTTGGCGGACGCCTTGGTTGCCAACCCGCCTCTCTTGATCTTGGACGAGCCGACCGCGGGTCTGGACCCGAACCAGATCCGTGAAGTGCGAGCACTGGTCAAGGAGCTTGGCGGGGACCGCACCGTGCTGCTCTCGACGCACATCTTGTCCGAGGTCGAAGCCACGTGCGAACGCGCGATCGTCATCGACCGCGGCCGCCTCGTCGCAGAAGGCACGATCGAAGAGCTGCGCGCGCGTCAGAAAGCGTCCACCGTCACGATCCGCGTGCGCGACCCCAAGCAAGCCGCCGAGGCCGCCATTTCGGCCACTTCTGGGGTTTCTCTGCTGTCCGCCCTAGCCGACGACGCGGCCTCCGGGCG
Source organism: Polyangiaceae bacterium (assembly GCA_035485095.1). GTDB lineage: Bacteria > Myxococcota_A > Polyangia > Polyangiales > Polyangiaceae > PMG-095. Next base: position 765 of record DATHOI010000801.1, read on the forward strand.
CCGGACCTTGCGCGTCTCGCTCGACACTACCCAGGACGCCGACGCGCTCATCGAGGCGCTGGTTCAGGCGCTCACCCAAGCGGGCGTCGGGCTTCACGCCATCGTTCCGGAGCAGGCTTCACTCGAACAGGTGTTCAGCGAGCTCACTCGTCATGAGCGCCACGAGAAAGAAAGCTCTCCGCCGACCACTCACGAGGGAGCCGCGTGAACGGACTCCTAGCCGTGTACCGACGCGAGGTGCTGAGCTTGTGGGTCACGCCGCTCGCTTGGGTGCTCTTGACCGTGTTCCTGCTGCTGCAGGGCGCGATCTTCTATTCCATCATCACCCACTTCACGAGCATGGCGGAGGTGTCCGTCGATACCGGCCCCGTGCAAGCTTACTTCGGGCAGGAATCGATCTTCCTGCTGATGACTCTGCTCTTGGTTTGCCCAGCGCTCACTATGCGCGTGTTCGCCGAAGAGCGGCGCAGCGGCACGATCGAATCACTGCTCACTGCACCCGTGACGGCGACCGGCGTGGTGCTCGGCAAGTATGCCGCGCTCCTGACCACCTACGCGCTGATCTGGGCGCCAACTCTGCTTTATATCGTCATTTTGCGCAAGACCGGGATCGTGGACTGGGGCGTAGTGGGCTCGAGCTACCTTGGCCTGTTCGGGATCGGCTCCGCCTATTTGGCCATTGGCACCCTCATGAGCGCGATGACCAAGAGTCAGCTCGTCGCGCTGTTGCTCACTATCTTCGTCGAGTTCGGGCTGTTCATTCTGGGCGTCGGTGAATACATCTTCGATCCGGGCTTGTTCCGCGACGTGTGTGCTCACGTCTCGATGATGGGACAAATGGAGGATTTTTCGCGCGGCATCCTCGACTTGCGGCGCGTCGTGTTCGACGGCTCGGTGACCGCGCTGGGACTGTTTCTGACCACTCGCGTCGTCGACTCTTGGAGATGGGGATGAGCGCCGATAGCGACGGTCGTCAAACCGCGTCAACAAAGACTCCGGCTACGCATCTCGGGACGGGAGGCGTGAGCCGTTCCTTCAAGGCCTTCGCAGCGCTCGGAGTGCTCGGCGCGGCGCTCTTGGCCGTCAATGCCAACGTGCTGGTCGCCCGTTGGTACAAGCGCTGGGATCTGACGCACGAGAAGCTATACACACTCTCAGCAGCAACTCTGAATATCCTGCACGCGCTCGACCAGCCCATCGAGATCACCGTGCTCTTGAGCAAGGCCGACCCACTCAGCGTGAGCGTGCGGCAGATGCTGGTCGCGTATCGCGCCGAGACGTCGAAGCTCGACCTGAAGTTCGTCGATCCCGATCAGAATCCAGCAGAATTTCAGGCACTGCAGCAAAAACTCGGGCTGATGACCGGGCGCGCCGAAGACGGTCGGGTCGTGACCGACGCGAGCGTCGTCGTCACGCGCGGTGATCGGCATTGGTTCGTCACCAGTGAAGAGCTCGTCCACTACGACGACGACACGGGCAAAGCTCAGCCTCGCCTCGAGCAATCGCTGACCGAGAGCATCGCGAACGTGCTCGCCGACGCGAAGGCGAAGGCCTGCTTCTCGATAGGTCACCGCGAGCTGTCCATGGATGACGTCGGCCCCGAAGGGCTAGCGGAAATTCGTCATCGACTCGAGAAGAGCAATTTCGACGTCAACGCAGTGGACCTGGCCGCCCCCGGCACGACGCTGAACGACTGCCAGCTCCTGGTCGTTCCGGGTCCGGGCGTCGAATTCGACGAAACCGCGTCGTCTCGCGTCGTCGCCTTCATCAAAGCCGGCGGTAGCGCGTACCTGCTCGTGCCCCCTATCTTGGGCGAAGACCGACACGTGAAGCGCTCGGGCCTGGAAGCAGTCGGTCGGTTGATTGGCGTCGATTTCGGTGAAGACCTAGTGCTCGAAACCGACCCCGCGGTGCGCCTACCACGCGGCGCCGGAGAGGTATTCTTCTCCATTCCGAAGCCACATGAGGTGACACGAGGTCTCGAGCGCGAGGGCGTCAAGATCGACTCGCGCGTGCTCGTCAGCAGCGCCCAAAGCCTGCGCGTTCTCTCGAATTCCCCGGCAAAAGTGCTGCTCGTTTCGAGCGACCAGGCGGAGAGCCTGCGTGACCTCAGTCCGCTCCTCGATCCCAATCACAAGGACGAACCGATCGAGAATGCGACGCATGCGCAGTATTCCGTGGCCGTCGCCGCGGAATTGCCGAAGCCCGCGAGCTCGACGGCCAAATATGGCCCTCGGGTCGTGATCGCTGGCGCCGCCAATCTGGTTTGGAATCGCAACTACGGTGATTCATCTCTATTCGGCGATCGCTTGTTCAGCGAAAACGCGTTGAGCTGGCTCGGGTCGCGCCCTGCCCTAGTCAGCGTCCCGGAGAAGACCGAGCATGAGGTGGGGATGTCCCTGAGTGAGGGGTCGCTCGGTGAGGTGTTGCGCTATGTGCTCGTCTACATGCCAGGCTGCGCTGCCGCGCTGGGCACGTTCGTGCTCGTGCGCCGGCGCGCCGTAGAGAAGAAGTCTCGCCAAGACGAGCATGCATGAAGGTCGCGCGCACCACACTCGTCAACGCGGTGATCGCCGTTCTGGCGTGCGGCTCCGGCGTAGCCGTCTGGGCGACGAGTCGCTCGATCACCACCGGAGATACCGAGGGCCGTGAGCAGAACTTATTGCCGGTATTTCGCGTCGATGACGTGACACACCTGGAACTATCGAAAAATAACCAGAAAATAGCGTTGGACCGCGCCGCAGCGGGCGACGCGGGGTCCGCGGCGTTCGAGCTCGTATCACCGGTGAAGGAGCTAGCCGACGCGGCCACGGTCGACAAATTCCTGAACGGGCTGGCGAGCGCGAAGGCGCTGCGGCCGGTAGCGGACGGGCTCGCGCAAGCCGCACTCGGACTCGACTCTCCGGGCGCCAGCAGCATCGTCGTCGGCACCGAGAAATCGAGCTACGAGTTGCGCCTCGGCGGCCCAGCGCCGGCACCCGAAGGCGCACGCTACGTTACCGTCACTCGCAAGGGCACGGCGACCAAGACGTTCCTCGTCGGCAAATCCGTGGCGGAAGATCTACAACTCGATCTCGATGCGTTTCGCTTGCGCAGCATCGTCTCGGTCAGTGAGGCGGAGGTGACTCGAATCAGCATCGAGAGTCCCGAGCTCAGCTTGATTCTGACGCGCGGTCCAGGCAAGACCTTCATGGTCGAAGGTGAACCGAAGCTACGCGCAGACCGCGACACGGTCGCGAGTCTGTTCTTTCAACTCGGACGACTTTCCGCGACCCGCTTTCTGAGCAGCGCGGAAGCAGAAGCCGCCGTGGGGGTGCACCCGGCTCATTTCGAGCTCAAAATCAGAGATTCGAAGAGTCCGGTCCGCTTCGACGTGGGCGGCGCTTGCCCGGGGGATGCGACACAGCTCGCGATTGTGCGGCGGGCACCCGATACCCGAGGCGCCTGTGTATCACGCGAGCTCGACGCCACGCTGAACCTGAAGCGCGACGCGTTCTTCGACCAGCACGCTTTTTCCATGCACGTCGACGAGGTCGAGGAGCTCGCCATGGCCAACGGCGAGAGCAAATTCCGACTCGTGCGCAAAGGCACGAGCTTCGTGCTGCACGCAAAAACCGACGCCGACGTCGAGCTCGAGCCCGGCAATCAACGGATCGGGGACGTGCTCGAAGCGCGAGGCGAACGTGTCGAAAACGCGAAGTTGAGCGAGCTCGGCCTCGAGCCTGGAAAGACCACGGTCACGCTGCGTTCTGCCGGCGCGAACGAGGCGGAGGTCGCTGAAGAGGTCGTGCGCGTCGGCAACAAAGACAGCGACGGCAACCTGCTCTTATACCGTGAGCAGGACGCTGTAACGCTGAAGATCCCACGCGACCAAGCGCGCGCGTTCGCGCTCGATTCGACGCTGCTGTATTCGCGAAAGCTCACTGAATTCGGGCCTTCGAGCTTCATTTCCGCGGATATCGTGCATGGCTCAGAGCACGAGGTCCTGCGGCGCGACGCGCACGACGCCCTGCAATTGGACAGCCCGAAGGGTTTCGACCCGGACGGCGGCCTGAGCGCGGACGTAGTCCAAACGCTCGGAGCGCTCAACGCCGAGCGCTTCGTGGCCGACAGCGACGACGGCTCGTTTGGGCTTTCGCACCCCACCCTCGCAGTTCAATTCGCGTTCAAGACCGAGACCAACCCCAAACTGGAGCACACGCTACGCATCGGGGACGAGACTGCGCTCGGCGTATACGCCACGCTCGACCAGAACGGCCCGGTCTTCGTGCTACCGCGCACGGCGCTCGATACGCTCGACACACTGCTCGTCAATCGCTCGGTGTTTTCGTCCGAGCCCGAGTCGCTCGCGGCGTTCGCGCTGGAAGCGAACGGTCGCACGTTGCGCTTCGAGCGCCACGGTGAGCACTTCGAGCCCACGCCCGCGGGTAGCTTCCCAGACGACCGCATGTCGGACTTGCTCGAGGCGCTCGGGAACTTGCGCGCCGAAGCCGCGCTCCACATCGGGCCGCCCGAGCCCGCCGAGGGGCTCTCGAAGCCGAGTCTGCTCCTGCGGATTTCGCCTAAAATAGGTGCCCCGCAAAGCGTCGCCTTCGGTGCCGGAGATTCCTGGCGAGGCACCAGTGTCTTCTACATGCGCGTCGCGGGTGTGAACGCGACGTTCGTGATTGCCCAGAGCAAAGTGCGCGCGCTCAGCGCCGCATTCTGATCATTCGCGTGCTCGACCGAGGCGCGGCGAGAACTACAGCGTCAATTCGCGAGCTTGGCTTTGGGCGAAGGCGCGCTCCAGATCGCGTCCCAGTTCTTGCGATACTCGTCGGTCGCAACTTGAGCCGGACCCGAGTGCGCTAGATTCGCCGGAGTGGCTGGGACTTGGCAATCGCTCGGCAGCTGCTGCGCTTTGAGCTGAACCTCCACGTCACACACGACAGGGCAATTCTCACGCGGCCGCAGCTTCACCACTTCACCCGTGATGGGCACGCCTTCGCGCAACGGGCGAATTGCGCCGAGCTCAAGCCGGTTCTCGCGTGCGCGCAAGATGTGCAAGCTGCCGTCGGGCGAGACACCGTGAATCAACGCGACGTCGGGGGAAGCAGGCACGGCCGGGGCTGACTCGCCCACGTCACCGGTTTGCTTCTTCCTCGTCACTCAGGAAGATTTATCTCAGGCGCCACGCGCTCGCCAGAAGTTCCGTGTTTCAGCGCGCGATTGCTGCAGCGCGCGGCGTGCCAAAGGCGCGTTCGGCGGCGCGCTACATGCCGATGGCCGTGCGATACACCCAGCCGACGTTGCCCTTGACGTCGTACTTGACGCGGTACCAGTCGCCCCTGCGACCCGTGACCGAGACGCGCGTGCCCTGTAAAACACGGGCTATCACCGCGCCATCTCGACTCGCAGACGAGCGTACGAGCGCCACGTCCCAGCTCACGGTGGCATGCCCGCTTGCCTCGGTCACCTCGCCCGGCGCTGCATCGGCACTGGCGCTCGGCTCCGCTTGACCGGGCTTGACCGAGTCAAGCTTCGCAAATTCTACCCGATAGAACACCGAGTACTCGTCGCTCTGGTGTTTGATTCCGACCAGCGAGACGTTCGCAAACTCCTTCTTCTCGCAGGCCAGCAGCGCGTCCACGTCGGATTGCTGGAGTGACGTGCTCTTGCCATTTTTGATGGCCTTGACTCGCTCGGCTTCGAAATCGAGATCGAAGCCCAGTGAGAGCACACCCACCATTTTCTCGGCCCCCTGGCAGCTAGCCAGCGCCTGGATGTGCGGGCGAGCCAGGCCGTCGAACTCGATGTGATCGCAGTCGTCCTTGTGCTTCTTGCCTTTGGCCTTACACGCCAGAAACTGGGGCTCGCTGATCAGTGGCCGATCGGCGGGCGGCGTATCGACCGCTGCGGGCGGGGGCTCGAGCTCGGCAGACGAAGCGGGCGCGACGGCGTTGCCCTTTGGGTCGCCAGGTGCACCGGTCAAATCGGCGCTACTGCTCTCGGCCGGCTGGCTCGGGACACTCGGCACGAGCTTGAAACCGGCAAGCCGCGGCCAAACGATGCCAATCGCAAACCCGACCGTCACGATAATCCCAACGCGCCCAAAACGCAGTGTCTCCTGCTTTGGGTTCGGAACCTCGATCTTGAGGGGTTGTCTTCGCTCGGTCGCCAAATGAGCCGGTCCTTGTCTAACCTTTTCGCGCTCGCTTCTAGCATACCGCGAACAGAAGCCTGGAAAGCGAGCGGGGCGCTCTGCCCCGGCCGGGCAATGCGACCAAACGTAAAGGCGCCAGCGCCGTAAACCCGTATAAACATCCCGTTTTGGAATGTTTCATGCGCTGACTCCATAAGCCCTTT
>DATHOI010000802.1:0-2729 GCA_035485095.1 Polyangiaceae bacterium
GATGCACAGGATCGCCGCCGACATCCGTCAGGAATACCACGCGCTGAGCTGACGGCCGCTATTTTGCCGCTTCGGACGCGGTGTACGCACAACGGAACCCAACATGCGGCGCGCGAGTTTGGCGTGCCTCGAATGCCCAGGTTTTCAAGTCGCTGGCCAGCTCGGAGCGGTACGACCCGCCGCGCGCGACGTAGGAACCGTCCTTCTCGCGGGTCCATTCGGCGACGTTCCCGGCCAAGTCTTGAACGCCCTCGGGCGTCGCGCCATCAGGCCGCGCGCCGGCGAAATCTGGACCCAACCCACCGCGAGCGCACGGGCCCATGCTCAGCCCGAAGCTCGCGCGCCGGCAAACGAGACCAGTGCTGCCCCACGGGTAACGGCGTCCCGCCGGGCCCGCCGCAGCAAATAGCCACTCGTCCGAGCTCGGCAAACGTCCGCCAACGAAGGCACAGAACCCGCTCGCCTCCGCCGGGCTCACGTTGCGAACAGGACGGCCCGGCTCGGCCTCCTCGGGGATCTTCGGGCACTTGTCGGCCGCGGCGCACACTCGAAAGCGCGCGATAGTGACCTCGGCTTGATCGAGATCGAACGCGGCCACACTCACGTCGTGCGGTGACTCGGTTGGGCCTTCCCAGTCGGTCGCACCGAAATGCATGCTCCCGCCATCAAAGTGCACGCGTGCCTCGGGCAAGATGCATGCGCCGCTCTCGTCCTTGACCATGTCTGCAGCACAGCTAGTGGCGTTGGCCGAGCACTGGCCGTTTGTGGTGAGCGCTTGTCCGCCGCCACAGCAGCGCGCGTTCTGCGAGTCGAGCCCCGGCGGACACCGCGCGGGCACTCGCCGTTCTGCCTCTGCAAAGCGCACGATGATCGCGACCGAAGCGAACGCCGCAACCGCCGCCGCCAAGGCATAGTTGATGCGGGTCAGTCGCAGACGGAATCTCGCCACGGTCAGAGCCGCACAGCGTACCGCGAAAAGCAGCCCCAGATCAGCAAGGCCCAGCGAAAAACGGCACGCTGCTCAACAAAGTCTGTTCGTAACCGGCTCCGATTTTGCGCAGCAGGGAGTGCGCGCTGAACAGGCCGTCCGGGCCGAGCAAGAGAGTTGCTCCGCCGCCGCCGAGGTCCACGAGCGCGGTCGGTGTGAGTCTTCGGTCGTCTTGGGCGGTCGGGACGGTGAGCAACGAGAGTCGTGGGCTTGCACCGTCGAGGACCTCCCAAAGCGCACTCAGGCTGGCCGAGAAACTGGCGCAGCCCGATCCGGCCTCCACGCTGACGAAGAGCAGCGGCGCGTGCTCGTCGAGCTTCAGCGACCAGACGCTCCGTCGCCCCGGAAGATCCTCCCATGCTCCTTCCGCGCTTGGGTTCTCGAGCTTGAAGCGCGCTTCTATCTGCGCGTAGGACGGCAGTTTGCGAAAGGCGTCGAGCGCGGCAGCCCCGAGCTCAGCCGGGGCAGGCTCCGGCGTTGCGATGGCAGGCGCCGGCAGACTGGGATCGACCGCCAGCACGGCTCCCTGGCAAGGCGCGGAGAACTCAGCGACGAGGCTTCGTCCGTCGGCTGTCGCCAATCGCCAAATGTCCTGCGCGATGGCGTCGGGATTTTGTGGGGTCCCCTCGGCGCAACCGTCCCAACGCTCGGCGGTGCGCAAATCCGGCGTGATTCGCGCGCGCAATGCGAAGCGCTGCAGACGCGTTTCGCACACGGTGCCGCTTGCGCCGAGGACTCGCACCGGGCGGCCGAGCCAAGCACGGAGCGCCTTGGGCAAGCGCGCCGCGGTTACGCTTCGCAGTGCGGTGTTCTCACCTGCGTAACTCGCAGGGCCGTCCGCCCACGCCGCATCTGGTGCATCGTTCAGCGTCGCGAAATGCTCATCAGCGAGCCAGGGGCCTGCGCCGCCTCCGAGCTCGCCGACGATCGGTCGGGCGAGCGTCTCCCAGACGATTTTTGGGCCGGTCGTCGTGGGCACGACGAACAGCTCCGGCAAGCGCGAGCCTTGCGCTCGAGCCGCCTCGTCGAATGTCACTCGCGCGCCACCAGCGCCGATCGCAACGCGCAGGGTGGCGTTCGCAAGAGGCGAGTCGAGCGCGAGCGTGGCCGCGTGGGCCTTCAACCAACTTTGCCGGTCCAGCCGCTCGAACGTCGCTCCGTCAGGCAAGAGACCCGTAAAGTGCTCGGCATACAGGCCCGAATAGCTCGCAAAATCTCGGCGCTTTTGAGCTAGCCGCCAGGTGTCGACCAATTCTTTCACTGCGGCTTCGCTGAGCGCCGACAGCGGAGGGGCGTCGCAGTGGGCTATCGGCGCAGCCGATGGTGTAGAGGCGATTGGCGCAGCAGCGCTCGCTCCGGGCGCGCTCGGAGTCTGCGTCTCGGTCTTCGGTTTCGCGGAAGCCGTGTGCTTCGGGCTGCAGCTGACAGACAGCATCAGCAGCGCACACGGCATCAGCGCAAGACCAAGTCTCAATTCGTTGCCTCGCGGTCGGCGCTCGGCGTTTCACCCCGAATGAGGCGTTCGAGCGTGGCTTCGTCGATCACTTGCGCCCCGAATTTCTTGGCGGAATCGGTCTTCGCCTTGCCGACTTTCTCCCCGACCACGAGGTATGTCGTCCCCTTTTTTACTTTGTCGAGCACTTGCCCACCCGCGGCGCGGATCGCTGCGTGCACGTCCTCGCGTTTGCGCGAGAGCACGCCCGTGACGCAGAAGGAAGCCCCGGACAGCGGTCCCGTCTCC
>DATHOI010000803.1:0-5036 GCA_035485095.1 Polyangiaceae bacterium
GCGTCGCGATCCATCGCGTCCCCCTCCGCGCGTAAATTCGATGTTTAGGATTTGACTTTGTTTTTCGCGGGCGCAGGGCCTCCGCCGACCCAGAGCTCGAAAAGCGATGTTGCCGGCCGCGAAGCGGCCGCTCGTCTTTGACGCCGAAGGCTGCGCCGCGGCGCGACGAACTGCGTGACCATCAATCAGCGGAGTGTTTCGGCGATGGCTATTGCACGGTGAGGATGAGCTGGTCGGTGAGTTGCTCGTTGCCCTCGCTGAAGCGAATGCCTTCATTCTCCGCGGTCTGCCCGGAGAGCGTGCTGTCGTGCAGGCCTATCGAGAACGTGCTGCCTCGCGCGGCGTTGAGATCGGTGACCGCTTTGGCGTTCAAGGTTGCCGAGAGCGTATTGCCGATGTCTTGGGCCGTGCCGACGAAGCTACCGTATTGGTTCCCGCTCTGCAGATCTTGGTAAATGAGCGGCGCTTGATTGGTCATCGAGAGCGTCCCGCTGGTCTCCGATACATCCCAAATTGTGACCATCTGTTTGGAAGAGCCGTAGAAATTCTCTTCCGTGAGCAGGAGCTGCGCGCTGATGATGGTCCCGCTCACTGCGCTCAAATCGAAGATGAAGAAGGAATTGTAGTATGTCGGTGGGGCGATCCCGGTAAAGGTGTTCTTGATCCGGCTGTCGTGGAAACCGCTGTTGTCGTACCAGCCGCGGTCCGAGGCATTGAGCGTGATCTGCCGGGGTGCCCCCGCGCAGTCGTTGTCATTGGTCGAGGTGCAGCCAGCGGGGCAACATTTGTCGTTGCTTTGACACACCGCGGTACGGCTCTGCGCGACGCACATGCCATTGACGCATCGCGAGGTGGTGCACGGGTCGCCGTCGTCGCACACCGTCCCGCTGAGCGGTTGATTGATGCACTTACCGCTCGCGGGGTCGCACGCGGACTGAGTGCACTGGGAAGTGGACGGCGGACAAGCCAGCGTCGCCTGCACGACGCATTTGCCGCTCATGCACACATTGTTCGGCTGGCACAGATTGGTGCTCGCAGAGCACGCCGTTCCGTCAGGTAGAAGATCCACCTGGCAGGTGTTGTTCGTAAAATTGCAGATCGGGATGAAGCACGGGTTACCCGTTTGCGCCAAGCATTGCGCGCACGAGAACCCGGACGTGCCCGCCGTTTCAATGGCGCCGGCCTCCCCGCCGACGGCACTGCCACCGAAGCCGCCAAAATGGCCGCCCGAAAACCCCGCCGTGCCGCCGAACGCGCTGACTCCTCCTCCAAACCCCGTCGAGCCGCCGAAGGCGTGGCTGCTTCCTCCGAAGCCGGCCGTGCCAAAGCTAGTGCCAGCGACGCCCGCTCCCCCAAAACCAGAGCCCGCGTTTCCGAACTTGCCGGCAAGACCACCGAGGTTCGAATCGCCCGCGAATGCACTGGCGCCGCCGCTCCCGCCGAAGTCATCGAGCACGTAGAGCGTGTCGCGCGCTCCGCACGCGGTACTCGCCGAGAGCGACAGCAAGAGGACCGCCCCAACCCAACCCAAGTAACGATGGCTCACTCGCCCAAGATAGCGTCAGCGCTGCAACTATTCGAGCAGAGACCGCAACTTTCGCGCGCTTTTTTCGAGCTTTTGAAAAGTCACCCTTGGCCGAGCCCCTGATCAGCCTGACGGCTGTGCCGAGCGCCCAAGTCAAGGAAGGTCCCTTTTGAAACTCCGACTCAAAACGACACAAGCCATCGCTAGCGGGCTGCTTTGGGCTTTGCTCGTCGCTTGCGGCGGCAATTCCGGTTCGAGCTCGAGTGGCGCTACGGCTGGCAATGGCCCGGGCGGGTCGAGTGGCGCGAGCGGCGGACAGGGCTCCGCAAGGGGCGGGCAAAGCGCGTCAGGTGGCTCGCTGACGAGCAGCGGCGGCAGCACCGGACAGAGCGGCCCGGGCGGTACAACCGGCACCACAGGCACGGCGGGCGCGAGCGCAGGCGCAACGAGCAGCGGCGGCGCGAGCACGGGCACGGGCGGCGCAAACGGCGCCGGCTGCACGCCGGACAACGGCTTTGCGTACACGTTCGCGTGTTGGCCCATGCCCAACCCGGCGAGCGCTGATTTGCCCAACGCATCCAACTACAGCGACCTCGGTGACGGCACCGTGAAGGACAACGTGACCGGCCTGCTCTGGCAAAAGGCCGTCGACATGACGACCCAGAAGCTCGCCTGGGACGCGGCCAAGAGTTATTGCGCCGCGCTCACGCTCGCCGGACACACCTGGCGCCTGCCCACACGCATCGAGCTGTTGTCGATCGTCGATTTTACGCGCGTCGGTTCAGCGATCGACAGCACCGCATTCCCTGGCACTCCGAGCGGCGCGTATCACTGGACCTCGTCCCCGTGGGTCGTCTCGCAGATCGCCACGAAGCCGCAAGACTCGTGGATCGTGAACTTCTACGAAGGCCTCACGAGCAACGCCGGCGATCGCACCGCGGCTGAATTCGCGCGCTGCGTGTCGACCACGAAGTCAGGCCCCATGCCCGACCAATACACGACGCTCACCGGCGGTGAAGTGCAAGACAACGAGACCGGCTTAATCTGGGTGCAAGCCACTTCGGCCACGACGTACGCGCCCGCGGACGCCGTCACGTACTGTCAAAACCTGGGCTTGAACGGCCACACGTTCCGTTTACCCAGCATCAAAGAGCTGTCGACGCTGGTCGATGAAAACCCGCCCATCGCCGCGGTGTCGCCCGCGATCAACAAGACGCTTTTCCCCGACACTAAAGCCGACGGCTGGTACCTCTCGTCCTCCAAGTGGGCGGGGCCCGCGGACAAATCGTCATCGGGTGTGTGGGCCATCAACTACGAGGACGGCTTCACCGACCCCGGTTACAACAATCACTTCACGGACGGCTGGGTGCGCTGCGTCAGGTGATGGTCACGCGCCACGTCGCGTCGCGTCCCAGCCTTCGGCGTCGCGTTCGCAGCTCGAGCTCGCGGTGACAGCAATGTCGCCGCAAGAAATGCGCGAGCCGTAAGCTCCACGCGCGTTGCCGCCCGCGACGAACGCGTTACGATCGACGGCACCCAAAAGGAGGACATCGCATGGCCAAAGCGTCGTCTCGCAAGTCGGTCCCGAAGGGCTACGGCACCGTAACGCCGTGGATCATTTCCGAGGATTCCGCAAAGCTGATCGTGTTCCTCAAAGAAGCCTTTGGCGCCAAGGAAAAGGCCGGCAGCCGCGTGGTCAACGAGCACGGCGGCATCGATCACGTCGAAATTCAGATCGGCGATTCGACGGTCATGCTCTTCGATTCGCACGAGTCCTGGCCCGTCACACCCGCGTTCATCCGCCTCTATCTCGCAGACGCCGATGAAGCCTACCAGCAAGCCCTCAGAGCTGGCGCCACACCCGTGACCGAGGTGACAGAATTGTTCTGGGGTGACCGCGTCGGCCGCGTCCGTGATCCGCTGGGCAATATCTGGTGGCTCCAGACCCACGTCAAAGACATCCCTGCTGAAGAGATGCAAAAGCGCATGCAAGACCCGGAGCAGATCGGGGCCATGCACTACGTCCAGCAGTCGCTGACGGACGAGCTCGACAGTCGAAAGTAGCCGGCGCCAAAGGCGCGAGCCAAACCCGACGCGATCTAGCGCCGCGCTATTCGGAAGAGCCGTCGAGATCTTCAGCGAGGTAGCTGAGGATTACTTCGTCCAGTGATTGCTCGCTGATCACGCCGTCACCGAAGATCGACTGCGCGGTCTTGGACGGCCCTGCCGCGAAGCGCGAGGACGGACGTGACAGGCTGGGAGGCGGCGAGCCTTTGCCGGCCGTTTGTGGCGGGCTGGGGCGGCTTTTACGAGCCGGCGCGGGGTTGCTCTTGCGGAGCGGACGAGCCGAAGGCGGCTCCGGCGTGCGATCGAGGCGCGGCAGTGGCTTCGGCGGCAGCCGTTCGAGCGCGGCTACGTCGAGCTCGAACGCAGCGGCGTTCGGCGGCGGCACGGACGGCGTGACCTTGCGCAGGTTGGGGTTAGACAAAGCGCGCTTGCGGCGGCGCGCGGTCTCCGACGGGCGTTCGTCCAAGCCAAAGGAGGATGATGGCGGTGGACTCTCTGCCTCCGGCTCGGGTGTGGACGCTGGCGCGAGTGAGGCCATCTCGCTCGGCGGCGGCGCACTCATGATGGGCGGCGGCGCCTTGCTGACCTGCGCAGCGAGCTCGAACGGACCGCACACGCTCTCGAGCAGCGTGTCGAGCTCGCCTAAGCGCAGCGCCGTAAACATGCCCTTGTGCTGCTCCTTCATCAGGCTACGCACGTAAGCCTGCACGTCGGAGCGCGCGACGTGCTCGGCGTAGTCCGTGCGCGTCGTCTTGATGATGCGCCCGCCGTCGGCGAACAGGTGCGTCACGATGCGCGGGTTCTTGACGCCCGAGTCCTCGGTTTGAATGTGGAAAATGCGCCCCCGGTGTCGGACGTTATTATTGAACCCGAGTAGAGGGGGGGGCACGTTGGACAAAACCAAACCCTTCACGGCAATCTCAGAGAATACCACGGCCGCGGACTATCGTGGCGTTCCGGGGGTCAATTGGCCAAGTCTCGAGCCTCGGCTTTGGAAAAATCCACGCCGCGCCTGCGGTTTTATCGCGCAATCACGCGCCGCGCGGGCCTTGGGAGGTCCGAAAAATACCTACCTGCCGGCTTCGTCCAGACGGCGCATGCCTTCCAACAGGAGCGCTTCGGGGGTGTCTTGGATCACCTGCTGAGGCGCAGTGAAGTTCGGATCGAGGGAAAATTCCCCTTCAGTGAGGCCCAACATCGCGAAGAAGGCTTCCTCCCCGCGGAGCGTGGCCCAGAGCGCGTTGAAGATCAGCCCACCGACGAAGTGGATTTCGCCGGAATTCGAACCAGAGCGGATTTTCAGCGAGCCGTTCTTTCGACCGTAGTTGAGCACCTGCACCATCTCGGGCAGCCCCATTTCCTGCAGGGAGCCCGCCACGCCGCGCGCCGGGCCACCGCGCACTGCTTCCCGCTCGATGATCTGCTTCAGCTTGGCCACCAATAG
>DATHOI010000804.1:0-2844 GCA_035485095.1 Polyangiaceae bacterium
CTCCACCGGCAAGGGCGTCGTTACCGCGAACAAGCTCCTGATCGCGAAGCACGGCCCCGCGCTGGTCGAACAGGCGATCGAGAGTCGCGTCGACCTCGCGTTCGAAGCCTCGGTTGGTGGTGGCATTCCGATCATCCGCACGCTGCGTGAGGCGCTCGCGAGCGATTCGGTGGCCAGCGTCCACGCTATTCTGAACGGCACTTGTAACTACATCCTGACTCGCATGCGTGAGGGGTTGAGCTTTGCGACCGCGCTCGAGCAAGCGCAGCAACTCGGCTATGCCGAGGCCGATCCGACGCTCGACGTGGACGGCCACGACGCCGCGCAAAAGCTGGTCGTGATGAGCATGCTCGCCTTTGGCGCAAGCGTGGAAGCCTCGGACATTATGGTCGAGGGCATCCGCGGCATCGAGGAAATCGATCTGCAGTTTGCCGACCGCTTCGGTTACCGCATCAAACACCTCGGTATCGGCTACGATCGCGGTGAGCAAATCGAGCTACGCGTGCATCCCGCGCTGGTGCGCAAGAACAGCGTGCTCGCGAACGTGGACGGCGTGTTGAACGGCGTATTCGTCGAAGGCCGCGCGCTCGGACCGTGCCTGTTGGTCGGGCGCGGAGCGGGAGACATGCCGACGGCGGTGAGCGTCGTTGCCGACATCGTGGACGTCGCGCGCTCGCGCATCGAAGGTCAGCCGGGCCTCGCGACCCGCGGCATCCAGCTCAAGGAGCGAGCCGTGATGCCCATCGAGTCGGTGGAGACTCGCTATTATTTGCGGTTCTCCGTGGGCGACCACCCGGGCGTGCTCGGGCACATCGCCTCCGCCCTGGGCGCCGAAGGCGTGAGTATCGAACAAATGGTGCAAGAGGGGCGCGCCCTAGAAGAGAGCGGCGCGGTGCCGGTGTGCATCATCACTCATTCCTGCCAAGAAGGCGCGGTTCGCCGTGCGGTAAAGGCGATCCAGAGTAAACCCTTCCTCAAAGGCTCGCCTCGCATCCTGCGCATCGAGGACGTCTGACGTCCGATGCGCGGCTCGCTGGACGCTGCCGCGCCGCTCGGCGTGTTCGATTCGGGGCTGGGTGGTCTCACCGTGGCGCGCGCCCTGCTGCGAGCGCTGCCGAACGAGCGCATCATCTATTTGGGTGATACGGCGCGCGTGCCGTATGGCACACGTTCTGCGCAAACCGTCGTGCGCTACGCGCGTGGTTGCGCACAATTGTTGATCGAGCGCGGCGTGAAAGGCATCGTCGTCGCGTGCAACACCGTGAGCGCAGTCGCGATCGACATTTTGCGCGCGGAGCTCGACCTACCGGTCATCGGCGTGATCGAGCCCGGCGCGCGGGCGGCCCTCGCCGCGGTCGCCGCTCTGCCTCCGAACGCTGGAAATCCGCCGAAAATCGGCGTCCTGGGCACGACGGGCACGGTTGCTTCGGGCGCTTATCCGCGCGCGGTCGGGCAATTGTCGACTCGCTACGAGGTGGTGGCACAAGCCGCGCCGCTCTTGGTCCCCCTCACCGAAGAGGGTTGGATCGAAGGTGAGGTCCCCCGACTCGTGGTGCGGCGCTATGTCGAACCGTTGATCGCGGCGGGCGCTTCCGTGATCGTGCTGGGCTGCACTCACTTCCCACTGCTCAAGGGGATGATCTCCGAAGTCGCGCGCGAGCTCGCGGGGTACCCGGTGCCGGTCGTCGACAGCGCTGAAGCGACTGCGGCCGTCGTCGCCGAGTGGATTGCCGACGCGCGCCTGGCGCCGAGCTCTACGGGTCGCGTTCCGGAGCGTCCACTCGAGCTCCTGGTCACGGATCTACCGGCCAGCTTCTCGGCCGTTGCGGGGCGGTTTTTGGGTGGCGACGCGAGCCACGCGTCGCAGGTCGATCTGGTCGCGAAATAAGGCGCGTCGCGTCGCGATGCTCAGCCGTCCGCGAGCGCGGCCGTGCCGGGCTCACTGGCGGCGAGGTACAGCACGGCCATGCGCACCGCGACGCCCGACTCGACCTGATTCAAGATCACGCTGTGCGGACCGTCGGCTACGTCTTCCGAAATTTCTACGCCGCGGTTCATCGGGCCGGGGTGCATCACCAGTGCGCCTGGCTTGGCTAGGCGTAGCCGCGTGCTGTTCAAACCGAAGACACGCGCGTATTCGCGCAACGCGGGCAGTAACGGTGCCCCCAGCCGTTCGCGCTGAATGCGCAGCATCATCACCACGTCGGCGCCGTCGAGCGCGGGCTCGATGCGGTCATACACGCGACAACCGAATGACTCGACGCCGCTCGGCAGCAGCGTGCGCGGACCGGCCAGGGCCACGTCGGCGCCCAGCATGCGCAGCAAAAGCGCGTTCGAGCGGGCCACGCGACTGTGCGTGATGTCCCCGCAAATCGCGACTTTCATGCCTTTGAAATCGTTGCCCTTGTGCTGCCGAATCGTGAACGCGTCGAGTAGCGCTTGGGTCGGGTGCTCGTGCATGCCGTCGCCCGCATTGACGACGCCGGCGCGCGAGTAACGCGCGACGTAATGCGCCGCGCCGGAAGCCGCGTGACGAATCACGATCACGTCCGCGTGCATCGCGTCGAGCGTGTTCACCGTGTCGCGCAGGGTCTCGCCCTTACTCGTGCTGGACGACGAGCCGCCAATGTTCACTACGTCGGCCGAGAGTCGTTTGCCCGCGAGCTCGAAGCTCGTGCGGGTGCGCGTCGAGGCCTCGAAGAAGACGTTGATGATCGTCTTGCCGCGTAGCGCGGGAACTTTGCGCACGGGCCTGCGCGTCACCTCCAAAAAAGCCTGCGCGGTATCGAGCACGCGCTCGGCCGAACGGAGATTGAGATCCTCGATGCCGAGCAAATGGCGGAG
>DATHOI010000805.1:0-3351 GCA_035485095.1 Polyangiaceae bacterium
CGTGTAGCTCGTCACCAACACGCAGCGGATGACTCGAGCGAGCGGGCTCGCCATTGACCCGCACGTGATTCGCCTCGCACGCGGCCTGCGCCAAAGCTCGCGACTTGAACAGTCGCGAGGCGCACAAAAACCGATCGAGCCTCACGGATGCAGTCAACGCGGGACCTCCGAGGTGTGGCGTAAGGACCGAGCGTTCATGCCCGCCGCGAATTATCGTCGAGAAGGGTAAGCGACGCCACGCTCACCATCCACGCACTGAGGATCAGCGCAGCAATTTTTTGCGCCGCAGGCACGAGCAGCGGCGGCGGGGCCGAGTCAGCTAAGTGTTCGATGAAAAGCACCGTATCGACGCCCCCAACCGCGAGCGCCAACGAACCGAGCAGCGCCAGCGCCCGAGAACGTCCACCCGACGCGAACAGCGCCCACACGGCCAGGAGCGCGGCCAAGAGCCCGAGGCCGCCGGAAACTAGCGCCAAAACCGCGTGCAAACGCCCAAAGCGCTCAGAAGGGGTGAGCGGCACGAAAGCGAAAACCAGGACCGAAAGCCCGCCGGCGCGTCGCACCCAACTTCGGCAGCGACTACCCGGCGCAAAATGCTCGGGGAGGACCCAGAAGAACCCGCCAAGCGCAGCCGCAAAGAGCAGCATTCCAAATTGCGCTAGGCGGGAGCCGACGGGGTTAGCCACTCCCGAGAGTGAAACCGGCTGCGCGAGATCACAAAAGAAATTCGCGAAAAAACTCTCACCCCGATGAGACCGATCGAGCCAAGTGCCGCCGGGATAGAGCGCCATCGCACCCGCCCAGAAACCGACGAAGCCCAGTAAACATGACAATGTCGCCAGCGCGACGCGCTTGCTCGAAGCACGCGCGCGAGTCGCCTTCGACTCTTGGTCCAACCGAGGTACGTACTGGCTCACCTTTGGGGACCTGCTCCTACTATTCAGGCTATCAGGAAGCCGCGTGAGCGCACGGCGCCTGCCGATGAGCGCTCGCTCGAGGCCCACTCCGCGCACAGGCAATCCGAGGGGCTGCTGCAATTTCGGACGCGGAAACACGCTGGAAATGCGCAATGTGTCACATTGGTGGTCCTATGCTGCGCAGACTTTTGGCGGACGCCAAGGTTCCTGATCTAGGGCCTGACTCGGATCAAGAACTGGTTCGAGACTCCGAACCACCGGTCTCGACGCCTTCACCGCCGAGCGTGCACCTTTCGTCGCGCCCGCCGAGCATGAAGCGCTCCTCGCACCCGCCGCCGTCATCACCGGAGCGGGTCGACATCGCGTGGCTGCAGCAGGTGTTCAGCAAGATCAAAGTGCAAGGCAACTTGGCTCACGCGCGCTTCGGCGAGTACACCCTGCGCACGGCGCTTCAGCCCGTGCTCAGCCTCGCGCATCACAAGCCCGTCGGCTACGAAGCTCTGCTCCGCGCTTATGACGCCGAAGACCGGCTGGTCTCGCCACACCGCATGTTCCGCAAGGCGGGGGACGACGCGATCGCGCTCGATCAGATCTGCCGCGCGCTGCACGTTCAGAATTGCGTATTGCAAGGCGCCGATCAGGCTTGGATTTTCTTGAACGTGAGTCCCGCCTTGATCTTGGAGGGGCACTCGACGCGCACGATTTTGCCGCGTGTTCTCGAGCGCTACGGTGTGCCAGCGCACCGCGTGGTCGTCGAAATTCTCGAGACCACCGCGTACGACGAGGAAAATCTGGCGCGCTGCGTGCAGTACTTTCGCGATCTGGGGTGCCTGGTCGCGATCGACGATTTCGGCGCGGGGGAATCGAATTTCGAGCGCATTTGGCGGCTGAAGCCGGACATCGTGAAGCTCGACCGCTCGATGGTCGTGGAGGCCATGCGCACCTCGCGCGTGCGCCGTATCCTACCCGGCCTCGTCTCGCTGATTCACGAAGCCGGCTGTTTGGTAGTCATGGAGGGGCTGGAGACCGCCGAGCATGCGCTGATCGCCATGGAGAGCGATGTCGACTTCGTGCAAGGCTTCTACTTTGGCGAGCCGCGCTCGCTGCTTTCCGCAGACGAAGACTACCGCGGCGTGCTGAACGAGCTGTTCGCGTGCTTTCAGGAGCGCGTGCGTCGACAATCGAGCAGTGAGCGCACCATGCTCGCTCACTACTCGAAGAAGTTCGAAGACGCGGCGCTGCTCTTTCGCCTGGGCGGAGAACCCGAGCAAGCTTTCGCTGAGTTCTTGGCTCTCGGCGGCGTGCAACGCTGCTACCTCCTATCCGCCGAGGGCGTGCAGGTCGGAGCCAACATCGGCACCCGGCAGGCGGGGCGGCGCCTCGACCCGCGCTACTTACCGTGTGCCGACGCCGAGGGCGCCAACTGGTTCCGCAGGCCGTACTTTCGGCGCGCGATCACCCAACCCATGGCGGTGCAGGTGTCGCGCCCTTACTTATCGATCGCCGACGCACGCGCGTGCGTCACGTTCTCGATCGCGATCCCCGAAACCGATGGCGTGCGCGTGTTGTGCGCTGATTTGGACTGGGAATCCTTCGCTGCTTAGTGCACACGCCGTTGCTGGTGGCGCACCCGCTCAGGGTTTTTCGTGAGCTAGAAATTCCAGCGCCCGGCGGCCGGGCATGAAAAAATAGGCCCCACCGCGCGTTTCGACGACACGCGGGAGTTGCCGGACACGACGCACTGGGCAACCTTGAATGGTGAAGTCTCGCGCCTTGAACGGCACGACGCGATCGGCACCGAGCAGCGGATCCGGATCGCTGGACAGCCCGGCGAACGAGGGATTTTGCACCCAATTGGATTGCACGAACTCGAACTGTCGGCTCAGGTTCGCATTGAAGCACAGAAAATGCAGACCTCGCTCTTCCGTCGCGCTCTGCATACGCAGAGCGTCGATATCGTAGTCTTGATCGACTCGCGGTCCGTAAGCGCGACCGCGCCGTAAGATGCGATGCCGGTTGGTGAGCTCCAGCCGCTCCGCTCGGAGCTTCGGATCCTGCCCCGGGTCGCCGCTGAGCTCGGGGTCGTGTGGCACGGGCAGCGCAGTGTCGCGCGGGTTGGCTCGTCGAATGTGTGCGCCAATCGGGCAGCGCGTGCCGAAGGAGTCGTCGTTCGTGCTGTAGGTGAAAGCTTCGGCGTCCTGATCGACTACGGGGCCCGGCGCATCCGGGAACTGCGTGAGCGGCGTGCCATTCGGCCAACGACCGACGAACCTCGCGGCCAACCACTCACGACCCGAGCGACTCGGTGGCGCGTCAGGCACGTCCTGACGCGCTTGCTCGACGTAGTTCCAGAAGCCCTGGACGTCCTGCATCAGCTGACGGAACACCAAATAGCTGCCGTTTCTCCCAAAATCATGGCGCTCGGGTCGCCCGT
>DATHOI010000806.1:0-6048 GCA_035485095.1 Polyangiaceae bacterium
GGCAAGGCTTGGCGTTGCGTCTGCGGCCGCTGCTGAATTCCTTGGGACATATTGACCTTTCACGCTGCCAAAAAAGAGAGAGCTTTACTCCGAGCCCAATTCGTCGTCGTCCGAGCCCAATTCGTCATCCGCGTCGGCGGAGCCCGAGTCGAACGAAAGCTCGGACTCGGAGCGGTCGTTGAGATCGACGACCAGCAAGGGCCGTGGCGGCGGGGCTGGGTTTTCACGGCGCACGACCGCCGTGCCCATCACGACTAGATCCAGGTGAAACGCCGTGTGGGACGTGTCGTTCACCTCGTACTCGCGATCGTAAGCCACGCGCTCGACACGGGTCCCCACCACGCCGTGCGCATTGAAGTGCCGAGCGGCGTGGCGGAAGCGCTCGACCGCCAGGCTCCGCGCCTGACGCGCGGCGCGCGTGTGGCTCGTCAGCTCTTGCGAGAACCAGCTGCCCTCACCGGCGCAGTCAGCGTGGTTTTCGTACCAGAAGCAATTGCCCATCGCGATCGCAACCGGTGCGTAGCCAGCCAGGTGCAATTTGTACAGATCGTCCACGCTGAGCAGAGTGAGCGTCGCGCGCTCCGGCAACGGCGCGTTGGCGAGCCGCACGGCAGTACCGATGGCTTGAAACTCGAGCAGCCCCGCGCCCCACTCGAACTCGCGCCGCTCGAAGCGCACGTCCACCACGGTGTGCGCACCCAGTAGCGTCGCCTCCTGCTGCATGCGTCCGAGCGCCAGGCTGCGGGCTTGCTCGTAAGCGGTGGTGAGCGCTGCCAGCTCACCGCCGCCGTAGCTCGCGTAACCCGAGAATCCGACGTGGTACACCGAGGACCCCATCACTTGACTGACAGGGCTGATGCCCGTGGCCGTCGCAACCACGCCTTCCGCCGGGGAGAAGGTGCTCGTGAAGCAGGGCTGACCCGCTCGATTGTGCTCGCTGATACGGCGCTGCGCGCGCAGCGGCAGGCCGCCCTGTGCCAACGAATGCAGGCTCGCGGCCTCGTCAACCGGGCGATCAGGTAGAAAGGGATGCGGCATCAGCGTTGTCCTCCGAGCTGCGACAGGACCCACGCGGCGCGCGAATTCTGGTTGGCGTGCGCCGCCAGCGCGTCGGTCAATTTCTGAAACCAGACGTCGAGCGGCAAGGTGGCCGTGCGCAGCGCAACCCCACGCACGACTTTCTTGTGCTGCGCCAGAAATTCTCGACCGCGACGCTCGAGAGCAAAGTGGTCGGGCTCGAGGTTCAGGTCGATCGCTTGGACCACGCGGCCGCTGGCGCGGATTTGAGTGTGCTCGGCGAAACCCTGACTGAGCGCATTGGCGAGCTTTGCCACGAAGTCTTCCAGGTTGGTCAGATCGATCGCCATGCCGAGCGCGATTTGATCTGCGCCAATCGCGACTTGAATGCGCGTCCCACAATAGGCGCAGACGAAGGTACGCCCGTCCGCCTCGGGTGCCATCATCGCGCCGCAGCGGTTACAAGGGACTGCCTCGGTCACGCACTCAAGATACGAGCGCGGACACCCCGAGCGAAAGCCACAAGTGCGCGAGCGCGCTTTCGACGCCGGAAAAGCAATGCCACAGCCCAGGTCGCGGCAAGCAGGCCGCTGCCGCTCGACGGCGCGTCGCCGATTCGACACGAAGACTGACCGTTTACGGAACCCGGACCTGCGGCGCTCGTCGCGCCACCGGGGCTTTGGCCCGCCGCGACCGAGCTCGGCGTGCCGCTGGCAGCGCCGCTGCCCGCAGCCTGAGCCCCGCCGTTGGCAGCAGAGCCGCCCGCGCTCGCACCACCTGCGCCGCCGGCACCCGCAACTGGAGGACGCGGTAGCCGCACGCCGTTCAACGCAGTCGGCGCCTCGAGCCAGCTCACCAGGTCGCGCAGCGGACGCATGCGCACCTCGGGCTTGCTCAGCGCGTAGTCGATGAACGACGCAATCGCACTCTGGCGATCCGTCACCGAAAGCGCATTCGCTGCCGCCGTGTAGTTGTCGGCGTACACGTGCGAGTGCGACACGAACACCAGCGGCGAGCGATTTCCCATCAAATGCAAATCGAGGTTGTACTTCAGCACCCCCAGCACTTCTGCGGCGCTGAGCCCCGCGTCGACGAAGAGCGTAATGTCGAGGCCCGCGATCTTACCCGTCGTTTTCTCGTAGAAGCTCGGCAGCGGCATGTCCGGCGGGATGCGATCGCGCAGCCCCGGCGTGATGCCATATTGGGCCGCCAGATCGTCGCTCGGCACGATCAAAGACGGGATCGGCAGCTCCCAAAATCCCGGATTGGTACTGAGCTCGGGGCGCTGGAATTTCTGCGTCACGACGTCGGCGTCGGGGCTGCCCGCGTCGAGAGTGTAAGGCCACGCGCAGTTCGTGCCGTCCTCGCCATCTTGCCAGCAGGACTCGACGCTACTGTCGTACACGAAGCTGTCTTGCCGCAGCACGGGTACTAGATTCGGATTGTAGGCGAGATACGGACTGCGGAAACCAATCACGTCGTTCGCGCTCACGCCGATACCGATATCGGCTGACGCGAGCTCGTCGCGACACGTGCCGATCTCACTTTGCCAATCGTCGGCGCTGAATTCGGTGCCGTCGGAATGGTGCACGGTGTGATCCGCTGCCTCGTGGCCGTCCGTGACCGCGGTCTGCCAAGCGGTACGATTGTCGGCGGCCGTCTCGATGTACAAGCTCGTGAAGAAGAAGCTCGTGCGCACGGGCGTCCCGTCGAAGGTACCGCTCGTGCCATTACCCGCGGGGTTCGTCTTGTCGCGCAGCAGGTCCGTCACCCAAGTCATGCCGCCCTTCACGTCGCCCAGCCCGGACACGAAGTTGTCGTCGAAGGTGACCGCCACGAACTGCGGCACCTCCGCAACCAGGAATTGATCGGGAGGGCTTTCCGACCAAGGCACCGGCGCGTTCAAGCGCTGACTCTCGGTGCGTGTGGCTGGCTCCGACGACGAGGAAAAGTCGCACGCGACACACACGAGCAAGCCGCACATTACACCACGCAACCGCAGCACCCGAAACCGAGCCATCGAGCACACGCTGACACTCGTGCCAAACGAGTGTTGACTCAATCGAATCGAGAGCGTGGCGCTTTGTGCTCACCAGCAAAAACACGCCAAAACGAGCTGGAATCTTCTCGCCCTGCTTGAAGCAGCGGCGCCGACGCGCTAGTCGAGCGCGCCGATTTCGCATTGCCCCTGAACGCAGCTCACACTGGGAAGGGGACCGCAAATCCGGCTCGGCGTCGGGCCACAATTGGCGCAGTCCATCATCGCCGCGCTCGCCAAGTTCGACGTCAAGTCGTTGAACGTCACGCCCAAGATCGCCACGTAGGAGCAGCCTGTCTCGCACGCGTTGACGGGTGCAACCGCGATGCATTCGGCATCGCTGGTGCAGCCCTCCTGGTACTTGTCGGTGAGCTGAGCGCGGCCCTGTTGATAAAGTTGCTGACCCGTCGCGCAATCGAGCATCGGGTCGAGGACGCAGTTCGGACAGCACTGCCCAGGCAGCGTCATGAGCTGATAGCCGCTTGGGCACGCGATATCCGCGCACGGTCGCGAAGCGCAGTTGGATTCACAAGTCGGGCAGCACGCACCTGGTTCTGTCACCAGCGTCGCACCCGCCCCACAGGCGATCGGCGGGCACTCCACCTGGTTGCAGTTACTGCCTGCGCCGCCGCTGGGCGCGCCCGCACCCGGCGAGCCCGCGCTCGAAGCGCCAGCTTTGCCGCCTGCGCCGCCGACATTCGTCGCGCCGGCAACCTCTGTCGCGCCTCCAGTACCGGCGGAGCCGCCCGGGCTGCTCCCCTCGATGGTGACGGCGCGGCCACCGCACGCGCTGCTCAGCAGCAGGCCCAAGCTCAACACCCAGCAGCTCCCCGACCCGCTAACCCTACGATTTTTCATGCGCAACAGCGAGTCTAGCCGAGCGCGCCCGTGTTGCGAAGTACTCAGCCTTCGCTGCCCTCCGGCTCCCCGGTCTGCGAATCGCGAAATGTGGCGCGCTCGAGTAGCGTGGCGATCGGTGGGTGAGGCCGGGCAGTGCGACCAATCCTAACCACGTGGCGCTCCACCCCGTAGTGAAACGCGATGGCCATGAGCATGCTCAAGGCATACGCCGTGAACATGCCCAGCAGCGAGAGCCACGGTGTCGCCGGCAAGTGGCTCGACCAAAGCGCGTTCACGACCAGGCTGACCGGAAAGTGCACGAGAAACAGGCTGTACGAGATGCCCGCCAACCAACGCACCGCGCGCGACCTTGGCCAGTGAGAAATCCAGCCAAAATGCTGGGCTGCCATGAGCATTAGCCCAGTGGCCAGCGCGACCAGAAGGCGAGAGCGGTAGTCGACCGCCACGGCCGCTACGACCAGCAGCGCGTACGCCCAAAAGAAAACGCGCGGCACCGAGCCCGCTCGGACCCAAGCCAGAATCAAGCCGAGCCCGTAGCTACCCATGAAGTAGATCGCGACCCGGTCGAGGCTTGGGTGGCGATTGAAGGAGAACAAAGACAAGACGCCGAGCGCGCCGAGCAACACCCGCCCCAGGCGCGCGCCGCGCGCGGTTCCGACGACACGCGCGCTGAGCCAGAACACGAACGCGACCAATGTGATCAGCTGCAGGTCGATGGCCAAATACCAGATGCCCGCCGAGAGCGGCTCGTAGCCGACCAAGTCGTGAATCAAGAGCGCGTGAGCGAAAACCGAGAACACACTCGGACGACTCGAGATCGAGGAATGGGTCATCCACTGGCGGGCAACCTCGTTGGCGCAAATCGCCAACAATAGAGCGCCCAGATAGGGCAGCCCAATACGGCGGTACCGCCCGGCGATCACACTGAGAAAATCACGCAGCCGAGACGGCTCGCGGCCGCTCAAGCTGGTTGCCGTCAAGTAGCCGCTGACCACGAAGAAGACCTGCACGGCGAGCCGCGCGTGCTGATAGAGCCCGTCGATCAGCGACGTCGCCACCTCGTGCGCGGAGTCCGAGAGCGGCCCGTAGAACGCGAGGTGGTGCCAAACGATGGCTTGCGAAGCCAGCGCGCGGAGCAGATCGAGAAACGGCAGGCGCGAATCGTTGTCTTTCAAGAGCCAACCACCAAAAAAACTCTGAGCGATCGCGCACAGGGTCGCGAGCGCGGTCCTAGCACAAGCGTGTACGTGAACCTTGCCCAGAAGCTTCCCTCAGCCCGCGTTTCGGAGAGATGTCACAGCGTGGACGAAAATTTACCAGCCGCTACCAGCAGATACAGCACTCGCAGCGTGCCCTGATAGTACGGTGCGTCGTCCAACTTTGCGCCCAGCCAAGCGCTCATGTAGCCGTCGAATTTGCCTTGGTCATACGCGCCCCCCAGCGCAAATGCGCCTACGAACGCGCTGTTTTGCGCCTGCGCGGCGCCCGGCAAGCCACCGTGACCGTCGACCCAGCTCGAGATGTTCTGCATGAACGTCGTGGCGCGCGTGTCTCCAGTCCAGGCGTAATCGACAGCAACCCTCCAGGGTGTGCGGCAAGCGTCGTAGGAGTAGCCCGAGCCGTTGTCGCTACCGTCCGGGCCGCTCCAATCTGGGACGAGGTTGTCCATCCGCGCCTGATACAGGGCATAGAGCTGGTAGGAACCGTCCGCGAGCGCCGTCCAGATAGCGGCTTGATCCGTAAAGTCCTGCGCGAAGACCTTGTAGTATCCCGGCGCGAAGTACGACGGATTGATGCGCATGTCGGTCGTGTTCGTGCAGCCACCAAATGCGTCGCTCGGGCGCAACACGCGGCGCCCACTACACATGTCCGTCTCCTGCATTGCGATCTTGGCGGCGAGTGCCCGGGCGTTGGCTAGATAGCCCGCGCTTGGCCAGCGCGTCGCCGCCTGCACGAGCGCCATCGTCGAGTCGAGGTCGCCATCCGTCGCAGCATTGGCGTTGTCATTGCCGGGCGCATCACACACACCGGTGGACGAATTCATCAGGCCGTCGCTGTCGAGGTGGTCCTGGTAATATTTCCACAAACCGCCGAACAACGTCTGATCGGCAAAAGCGACAGCGAGCAGCATC
>DATHOI010000807.1:0-9232 GCA_035485095.1 Polyangiaceae bacterium
GCAGTTCGTGGACGCGGGTGGCGTCACTCAGTTCGGTGAGCGCGCGCTCTTTGGTCGAAGTCGCAGCGGGCTCTTGTACGCAGACGCGCGCCCGATTCGAGATATCGAGCTGCCGCAGCGAGCGCTCGTTGCCATCGTCGCAGATGAACGCGAGGTGCAGACCGCGCTCGACTATGGCTCGTACCGCGTGCTCGCGCGCTTGGGCGCAGAGCTGCACCATTTCCCGTTCCCGCTTTGGAGCGAGCTGTCTCGCCCGAGTGTCGCCACCGAGAGCGAGAACCAGAGCCGGCTCAGCAACGTCGCGCGCACGAGAGCCCCCGGGGTGTCATTCGTCGTAGACGACGAGCACGTGCAAGTCACCCTGTCCCCGAGCGTGAAATCGCTGCTCGGACGGGGCGTCGCTGCGCTACCTCCGGGCGCACCGTTCGCGCTCTTGACCAAGCCTGCGCCGAGCGCGAATGCTTGGCTGGTCTGGCATCCAGGTCAGCGCGACCCGCTCTCGATCTCTCTCGATGGCGTCGTCGCCTCGCGTGTCACCGGTTCCTGTTTGCTGATTACGCCCGGGGGCGACGAGAACGAGGGTCGCTCGTTCGAGGATGGCTATGCGCTCACACTGTCCGAAAAGTCCTGGCTGCAGCTGTCCTCGGCGCTGCGGCAACAGCGCGCGCTCTCGATCGGTCTGAACGGAGGCGTCACGCTCGAGCTCGGGTGGTTGCCAGACGAGCCGAGCGGTTCTGCCGCGTGACTCGCCTGGCGACCGCTCAGACACGCCCCTCAGCGGCTCGTCTTCTTCCAACCGTCGAGCGCGGTGATGCGCGTGTACCACGCCTGCAGGTTCGGGAATTCCGAGAGCGGAGCCTCCACTTGTTGCGCGTACATCAAAGATGAAGCGAGCGTCAGATCGGCGATAGTGAGGCTATTTCCGACCACGTATTGCTTGCCGTCCAGGCGTTTCTCGAGCACCGCGGCGAAGCGGCGAAAGTTGCTCAAGGCGTCCTGAATCTTCGCCGCGTCCGGCTCGCCGAGCCCCATCATTGCCTTGAACATTTTTTCGAAGCCGAGCGTGCCCAATTGCGGTGAAAAATGGGCTGCGTCCCAGAACTGCCAGCGCGTGACGTCCGCGCGCGCTGCTTCGTCCCGCGGGAGCAGGCCCGACTCCGGCTTTTTGGACGCGAGGTACTGCATGATCGAGCGCGACTCGGTCAGCACGAAATCCCCGTCCACGAGCGTCGGTACCGCGCCGTTCGGGTTCAACGCCAAGTACTCCGGATTTTTGTGCTCGCCCTTGGAAAAATCGAGCAATTTTTCTTCGAGCTCGAGACCAAGTACGGCAGCCGTGAGCCTCACGCGGCGAACGTTGGGTGACAGTGGGTTCAGATAGAGTTTCAAAATTGGCCTCCTCTTTGCGCGATGAAAGTGTCGCTGCGAGCTCGAGTGTGCTCGCCAAAAAAAACGTATCGCGCTGGAGCATGGCGCGTCCCGAAGCTCGGGACAACACGACGCGCCCGCGAAAAAGCACTGCACTTTCTCGTTCTGATCGTCGCGAGCCCGCCCTGCAGACGTCGCCGCTTAGTCGTCCATTTTTTTGAAAACCGGCGAAAAATGGCGTGCTGCTAGGACCAGTGCAAATCGCCACAGTTGCGGCAAGTACCCGTGCCTTCCCGATTTTGCTTCTCGGCCGGGTCGCGCGCCGTGCCTCTTCTTGCAGGATGAGCGGCGCGCGGCCATGCTGAAAAGCGGCTGTGGAGGGCTCGATGCAATCGCTCGACAGAATCGCGCGCGACGTCTTGGACAGTTTGCAAGAGGGCTGTCAGGTCATCAGCGTCGATTGGAAGTATCTATACGTCAATGATGCCTTGGTGCGTCAAGGGCGGCTGTCGAGAGAACAACTGATCGGGCGCACGATGATGGAGTGCTACCCGACCCTCACGGAGCAGCCGTTCTTCTCGGTGTTGCGGCGCTGTATGCTCGAACGCACCAGCGACACGGCCGAGATCGAGTTCATGTTCGCTGATGGCACACCGGGCTGGTTCGATCTTCGGATCGTGCCCGTGCCCGATGGTTTATGCATCATCTCGCTCGACACGACCGAAGAGCGGCTTGCGCGGGCTCGACTTCACGGCGCCGAAGAGCAACTCCGGCAATCTCAGAAGATGGAGGCGGTGGGCGTGCTCGCGGGCGGCGTGGCGCACGACTTCAACAATTTGCTGTCGGTGATCCTCTGCTATGCAGACTTATCGCGGTCGAAATTGAGCCCTGACGACCTGCTTCGCGAGGACATCGAAGAAATTACCAAAGCCGCTAAACGAGCCGCTGATCTGACTCGCCAGTTGCTGATGTTCAGTCGTCAGCAAGTATTGGAGCCGAAGGTCTTGGTCCTCGACGACGTGCTCGCCAGTATGGAAAAGATGTTTCAACGCATCTTGGGCGCGGATGTGGATCTCGTCTTCTTGCCCGGGTCGTCGCTAGGTCGGGTGCGCGTGGACCCGACCGGTCTCGAACAAGTGATCATGAATTTGATCGTGAATGCGCGCGACGCCATGCCGCAGGGGGGAAAAATCACGATCGAGACGGGCGACGTGCTGCTGGACGACGAGTACGCCAAACACCACCTCGGCGTCACGCCGGGGCCGTACGTGATGCTGGCCGTGACCGACACGGGCAGGGGCATCGACCGAGCGACGCAGGCGCGCATCTTCGAGCCGTTCTTCACTACCAAGGCCAAGGGCAAGGGTACGGGCCTCGGCTTGTCGACCGTGTTTGGCATCGTCAAGCAGAGCGGGGGCAGCATCTGGCTCTACAGCGAGCCAGGCAGAGGCACTACGTTCAAGGTCTTCTTGCCTTGCGTCGATGAACCGACGCACGTCGTTCCGGCGTTCGATGCGCCGCTCTCGCTGCGTGGCGCTGAAACCATCCTGCTGGTCGAAGACGACGATCAGGTGCGTGCTGTGACGAGCAGTCTATTGCAGCGGAGTGGCTATCAGGTCATCGAGGCGCGCAACGCGGGTGAGGCCTTGCTCCAATCCGAAAAACACGAGCTCATCGATCTGCTCCTGACCGACGTGATCATGCCTAGGATGAGCGGTCCGGAGTTGGCTAAGCGTCTGGCCGCAAACCGACCGGACCTAAAGGTCCTGTGCATGTCGGGCTACACGGACGACAGCGTCGTGCGCCACGGTGTGCTCGACGCGACGATGGCCTTTCTGCAGAAGCCGATCACTCTCGCATCGCTCACGGCCAAGGTGCGTGAGGTCTTGGATGCGCCGGCGCCGCCTCGAGCCTCGTCGGGTGAGGACAATCGGTACGACCCTGCCCTAGGCTGAGCTCGCGGGGGCGACGAGTTATAAGAAGCGCAACTCCTCTGCAAGTAACTCGTACTTGTATCGAATGCCTAGTTAACCATTCCAGCGGCCAGACTGCGAAACGTTGCGGTGACTCGCCAGGCCGCTGGCAGCTTCCCAAAACCGATTCGCCCACGCCTATTAAATATTGGAAATGATTGATGTTTACGTCTCGTGTAAGCAAGTCTGAACTAGCCGGCTCGTGCATCGCGCACGTAGGCTCCCTGTCAGCAAAGCAACTTTGCCTGAATCAGACCGGCGAGCGCGGTGTGTTTCACGTTGCGCGCGGCTTGCCTAGCGCAAGCTCGAACGGGCATTCCGGGACTGCCCCCGAGAGGCAATCGTGAGCCGAATCGACGAGGCGGAGCTGGTCGGCTTTCTCGAGGCCATGTACGCCGTCGAGCTCGATGACCACGCTTGGCTGGAGCAAGCGCTGGTCTCATTGTCACGCCTGTGCGGCCCGGAGCATCGCTACCTGGGGTTTTTCTACGATGCTTCGGACGTGCACGATTTCAAGATCTGGAACGTCGCGCGCGCGCAGGGCATTGCCCCGGAGCTCGAATCGAGTTGGGGTATCTTTCGGTCGCTGACCGAGCCCGCGTTCGTGCGCGCCACCTTCCGGAGCCTGCACCTCGGAAGCGCTCGCCAGACCGCGCTCCCGCACGTCGAGCCGATGCTGCGTGATCGCGAACGCAATGGCTGGGGTGACCTGTTCTTCGTGAACGGACTGGACCCCTCCGGAGTCGGCTGCATCCTCACGCTCGGTTGCCGAGAACCGGAGTTTCGAGCCTCGCCCGAGGAAACGGCCGTTTTTCGGCGGCTTTCGGTGCATTTGGGCGCGGCGTTCCGCTGCCGTCGTCGGCTTGCGCGTAGCCCCTCCAAGCGCGTGACCGTCGGAGCCGAGGCGGTGCTCGATCCGAGCGGGCGCGTCTTGCACGCCGAGGGCGCGGCGCGCGTCGAGCATCGAGAGCTGGCGAGCCGAGCCGCTGCGATCGACAGCGCGCGCTCCCGGGACAAGCGGGCGGAGGGTCGAGGCGCGCTCGACTCGTGGCGCCCGCTGAACAGCGCGCGTTGGACGCTGGTGGACAGCTACGAGGAGGGCGGGAGGCGTTATATCGTGGCGCGTGAAAATCAGGTGGAGGCACGCCGCTTCGGTGATTTGACGGATCGCGAGCGCCAGATCGTGGTGCACGCTTCGCTGGGCATGACCAATAAGCAGATCGCTTACACGCTCGGCATCTCGGATGCGACCGTGCGTGTGCTCATGGCCCGCGCCGCAAAGCGCTTTGGTGTACGTACGCGCAAGGAGCTTTTGGCTCACCCCATGATGAACGAAGCGCGCTCAGCGTCTACGTCGTCGCAGCGTGAGAGCTAGCTTCGGGCGCTCCACTTCCGATCACGCGAGCGCGTGGCAAGCGCGTGCGGTGGCGTCGTCTACTGGGAAATAACCCTCAATCCGAATTTCGTCGAGCGTCACGCTCTGCGGCGCATGGAAGACGGTGACGGTCGTCAAAAATTGGAGCTCGCCCCCGCTGGGTGTGCGTAGACCGAGCGCGAACGTTGGCTGGCTGGGAGCGGAAAAATCGGCTTGTCGAAAGCTCTCGGGTACGTCTGGGTAGCGCAAGAGAGATTCCAGAAGCGTGCCGAGCGCTGCCTCTCCGGGGCGCGCGAGTACCTCTCGGTGCAGCCGAGACACGAGCGCGCGCGCGGTGCGTTCCCAATCGACCACGCTGCGCCGTGCCAGACGCGGATCGAATAGCGAACGCAGCACGTTCGGAGGGTTCGATTGTGCCGCTGGGTCGGCGATGACGAGCGACATGAGCCGCTGTGCTCCGGTGTTCGCGCGTAACACGTCGTAGCCGGAATCGAGCACCAGCATCGGGAATGGTTCATGCTGCGCCAGCATGCGCGAGATGGCCTGCTCGATCTCCAGGGGCAACCCGCCTGGAAACGGCGGCTCCGCGAACTGTGCCGGGAAGCCCGCGGCTGTCAGCAGGGCATTCTGGTCGCGCAGCCGCAAATTGAGCGCGGCCGCCAAGCGCAGCACCATTTCACGGCTCGGCGCAGCGCGCGCGGTTTCCAGGAAACTGACGTGCCGCGCCGACACGTCGGCGGCGAGCGCCAGATCGAGTTGGCTGTGCCCGCGCTGAGTACGCCAATGTCGGAGTAGGGCCGGAAATACCCGCGGCGCGGCGCTCGGCATGAGCCGAGCTTAGCCGGACGAGCTCGCCGCGTCGCTTACCTGCACGGGTAATTGAGATTTCCGGTTCTGCGCCGCACGTTCAGGGCATGACAAAACCGAGGATCCTCGTCACTGCTGCGGCCGGTAAGACCGGCGCGGCGACGGCTCTACAATTGCTTGCCAAGGGCTACCCGGTGCGTGCTCTGGTCCGGCGCGCGGATGCGCGCAGCGAGAGTCTGCGTCGCGCCGGCGCGGAGGTGTTCGTCGGTTCGCTCGAGGACATCGTCGATTTGCGCGCGGCGCTCAGGGACGTAACGCGCGCCTATTTCTGCCCGCCGCTCGAGCCCGGGACGCTACGCCGAGCCACGCTGTTTGCTGCGGTTGCTCACGAAGCCAAGCTCGAAGTGGTCGTGGCGTTGAGCCAATGGCTTGCGGATCCGCTGCACCCTGCCGTGCACGCTCGCGAAAAATGGTTGTCCGAGCAGGTGTTTGCGTGGGCCACTGGGTTCGACGTCGTGCGCATCAACCCGGGTTGGTTTGCAGACAACTACCTAGCTGCGCTGGAGCCGAGCGCTCAATTCGGACTGATGGCGTTACCACTCGGGGACGGCCTCAACGCGCCACCGTCGAACGAAGACATTGCGCGCGTGATCGTGGCTGTGCTGGTCGACCCGCGGCCTCACGTCGGCAAGATCTACCGTCCCACCGGGCCCCGCTTGCTCGACCCGCCGGCCATCGCGGCCACTTTCGGTAAGGTGCTCGGGCGTCGTGTGAAATATCAGGATGCCCCGCTGTATCTGTTTCTGAAGGTGGCGCGTTCGCTGGGGCTCTCGGACTTCGTGATCAGCCAGCTCTGTTCCTTTTTAGAAGACTATCGACGCAATTCGTTCGGCGTGGGCGCGCCGACGGGTGTCGTGCGCGCGCTGACCGGCTCGGATCCGGAAGACTTCGAGCTCATCGTGCGCCGCTCCATTGCGGCGTCCCCACTCACGCAGCGCACGTGGACGGCGAAATGGCGGGCGGTGCTGCAGTTGGCTCGCGCGCTCGTCACGCCGCTCCCGCGTGTCGATCGGATCGAGAAGCAACTCGGCAACCCGCAGCTCACTCACGCTGCGCTGGCCGCAGATTCGCCGACGTGGCGGCAATCTCACGGCGTGTGGACGTGACAAAAATGCTGCTTGAGCAGGGGCTGCCGATGGCGCAAGACGTAGCTCGTGGTCCCGCGCGAGTCAGTGGCCGTCTTGGTCGCGCACCCCGACGACGAGACGTTGTGGGCGGGCGGGACGCTGCTCAGTGAGCCTGGCTGGGCACCCTTCGTGACCACGTTGTGCCGCGCGAGCGACGCGGACCGCTCGCCGAAATTCTTCAGAGCGCTCGCTGCAATGGCAGCCCACGGCGCTATGGCCGACCTGGATGACGGCCCAGCGCAGCGACCATTGCAAGACGCGCAAGTCGAGCAGACGTTGCTCGGCTTGCTACCGTGCCGTCGCTTCGATCGCATTTTGACGCATTGTCCATTGGGCGAATACACGCGCCACCTGCGGCATGAAGAAGTCGCGCGCGCGGTGTTGCGGCTCTGGTTGGCGGGAGAAATCCTCGCGCCCGAGCTGTGGCTTTTCGCCTACGAGGACGGCGCAGGTCAGCATCTGCCAACCGCGATCGCGACGGCCGATGTCGTGCGCGATTTGTCGCTGGTCGTTTGGAAAAAAAAGATCAACCTCGTCACGACCGTATACGGCTTTTCACCCGACGCTTGGGAAGCGCGCGCAACACCGCGTCGCGAAGCCTTTTTTCGCGTAAAAACCCGCGACGAAGCAGCCGCGTGGCTCACTCCGAAATATGCGCCATGAAGATCCTACTGCTGTTCGATTATCCGCCACCACCCGGGGGTCTCGCGACGCAAGGTGAGCTGCTCTTGCGCGGCTTGCGTGAGATTGGCGTCGAGGCGCGCGCCGCGCACCTCGAGTCCGCAGTCGAGAAGGACTGGAACTACGGCTGGTTCAGGCCGGACGCGGTGGTCGGCATCGGTTATTGGGGCATGACCCCCCACTTAATCATGCACACTCAAGGGCGGGGCATCTTGCCAATCCCGTGGCTGGTCGCGGATGGTTACGTGGCCAACTATCGCGAGACATTGAGCAACTTGCCGCTCTTATTGGTGACTTCACGCTGGGTCAAGGAGGTCTATGAGCGTGACGGTATCCCGGGCGACAACATCGAGGTCTTGCCCGTGGGCTGCGACACGAGCAGTTTCATCCCGTACCCGCGCAGCGACCCGCGCGTGATGGCTGCGCGTGATGCCTTGGGCGTGCGTGAAGATCAGCTTCTGATCCTAACCGTTGGCGGCGACGCCGCTTCCAAAGGGGGGCGCGAGGTGATGCGTGCGCTCGCGTTGCTCGGCGATCAGGTCCCGGACTATCGCTACGTGTGCAAAGTCTGGGCGCAAGCGCGAACGGAGAAGCAAAATGCGTTGGACTTGGAGCTCGCGGAGTCGCTCGGCATCGCGCACAAAGTAATTTTCTGTTCTGGTCGAGTTTCCCGGGAATTCATGCCGTTTTTGCAGTCGGCGTGCGACGTGTATGCGGGGCCTTCGCGTTTGGAAGGGTTCGGCATGGGGCAAGTGGAGGCCGGAGCCTGCGGCAAACCGGTGCTCGGCATTCGCGCAATGGCCATGCTCGAGACGCTCGTGCACGGCGAGACCGCGCTGCTCGCCGGCGTAGCTCGAGAGAACGTCGCAACTGATGCGATCGTCGGGCCCGAAGCGGGCTTCGAGCCCGGGCACCGCGTGCAGTTTCCGAATCCGCGCGTCGTCGACTACCGTGCGAGCGTGCCGGACCTTGCTGAGCACCTGCGCACGCTGCTCAACTCTCCAGAGCTCAGAGCCAGCATGGGAGCGGCCGGCCGACGACGCGCGGTCGAGCTGTATGACTACCGAGCCGTGGCGCAACGCTTCGTCACATTGGTTCAATCCAAGCTCAACTTGAGGTGACCGATGGTTCTTCAATTGCCAGCAGTCGTCGAAGAAGCGAAACGAGCTGCGCTCGAGGTGCTGCTCAACAACGCGCGCGATGGGCGCGGCGGGCTGCCGAGAACCGCGGCCTGGGGCTACCCCGAGCCTTACACGCGGGATTTACTGATCGGTGCGCTCGGCACGCTCGTGACCGGCAATCCGGAGCTCGTCCGGTCGCTGCGCCGCGTGCTCGAGGTGTTGGCCGAAAACCAGAGCCCGCTCGGGCAGATCCCTTCGCTCGTCGACATGCCCACTAATCGTGGCGCGAGTGACACCACGCCACTATTTCTAATCGCGCTTGCGCTCTACCAAGAAGCTTCGGGGGACGCGACGTTTCTCGCGGAGCCCGGGCACAAGGCGCACGTTTGGATGTGTTACCAGAGTCCAGAAGACAACGTGCTCGTGACTCAAGAACCGACCAGTGACTGGCGTGACGAGCAATGGGTGGAAGGCGCGGGCTTGTTCGTGAACACGCTGGTGTACAGCTACCTGAAGCTGCGCGGTGAGGCCGCGCGCAGCGAAACGTTGGCACGCGGCCTAGAACTGCTGGACATCAAGAGCGAGAGCCAAGGTTACGTGCACGCGCGCCTCGCGAGCGCCGCTAAGCCGTACTACGCGCTGTGGGCCTACAAGCTCGACGGGAGCGAGCGCTTCGACCTGCTCGGCAATAGCTTGGCCATCTTGTCTGGCCTTGCGTCG
>DATHOI010000808.1:0-2915 GCA_035485095.1 Polyangiaceae bacterium
TCTTTTGGTCGGCCGTAGTGAGTCGTTGAAAACCCGCCGCGATAAGGCTCGTCGTGCGCGACACTGAAGCGGAAACTGGCGGCATTTCGATCGACCAAGCGCAGCACCGAGTCGGCGCACGTGGTTCTGCCGCGGGAGCCCGGCACGACATCGGCGCGTTCTCGTCCAGGGTCGATGTGGCCCTCTCGCCCCCGGCTCGGCATCGAATGACCGCACAGCAAAATCGCATAACCGAACTCTGCCACGCGTTGCTCGAGCAACGCATTCAGCGTTTGGTGATAGGGCCGGTAGATTCGAACCAAGCGGCGCTCGAGCTCCGCGAACGGCAGTGGTCGCACGAGCGCGGGACGATTGTCCGTGGTGACACGCCAGATGACGCCGTGCGGCGCCGAGCGCGCGGTGCCGCCTTCGACGGTCAAGGGGTCGACGTCCGTCTCGGCGCGATTCAAGTCGCAGACGTAGCGGCTGATGTGTGAAACGAGCAACGTCGCACCAACGTCCGGAGCGTCGGCGTATAGCTCGTCCACGAACAGATCTGCATCACGCCCGATCGATTGCGCAGGCGCGACGAGCGTGGCCATCGACTCAGCGTCGACGCTGAGCCCTGCGTGCGGCACCTCGACGATCACGGGCGTTTTCGCGGTACGCGGCTCGTGTACTGAGAAAAACACCTGAGTTTTGTAGCACAGCTACCGGGGGAGTAGGGCCAGGCAACGCGCACCTCGGCGGAAAACGCGGCGCGCTGGGTTAGGCGCGTGGATGCGAGCGACGGTGCGCATTGCGCACGTGGTCGCGATTGACGTGCGTGTAGATCTCGGTCGTAGCGACGCTTGCGTGCCCGAGCATGGTTTGGACACTGCGCAGATCCGCGCCGCCGGTGAGTAGGTGGGTGGCAAATGAATGTCTCAATTGATGAGGGTACACGCGACCGCGAAGGCCGATACCGCGCGCATAGCGCCCTACTATCTTCCAGAAGCCTTGCCGGGTGAGCGCTCCGCCACGCGGTGATGGAAAGAGGACAGGCGGAGCGGGCTTTTTCTTGTGTCGTGGCGCCTCGCCATCGAGCGCCGCACGGGCGTGCAGGTAGGCCTGCACGTGATCGAGCGTGACGCTTCCGAGCGGTACCAATCGGCGTTTGCCGCCTTTGCCGAAGGCGGAAACGACGCCGCGCGTGAGATCGACGTCTCCCGGTGTCAAACCGACGAGCTCGCTCACCCGTAACCCCGCCGCGTAGGTCACGCTCAACATTGCGCGGTCGCGCAAGCCGCGCAGCGTCGTCGTGTCAGGTGCTTCGAGCAGTCTCAGGACGTCCGCTTCACTGAGTGTGCGCGGTAGCCGGCGCCCAAAACGCGGGCGCGCCGAGAGCTCGGTTGGATCGGTGGTGAGCGCGCCCTCGCGGAGCAGAAATTTCATCAGTCCGCGCACGGCCGACAGGTGTCGTGCTGCGCTGCGCCCGCCAAGTCCGTCCTTGGCGAGCGAGCCGAGCCAGCCGCTGACCAAGCCGAGGTCGATGGCGTCGGCCTCGACGACCCCAGCTTGCTCGGCAAAAGCTAGTAGCTTTCCCAAGTCTCGACCGTAGGCCTCGAGCGTACGTGGCGATAGGGCCCGCTCCACCCGCAGGTGATTCAAGTAGGCTTCGACTAGGCCGTCCAGAGTCACATCCGGATAGTAGCGTCCGTCGCTGGTCGAGGCGAGTTTCGGGGCGGACGGACCGGGCTCGGTCGCGGCTAGTCACCAGCCGCGAGGACCAGGGAGCGCAAGAGCGCTTCGGGCTGGTCCTTTCGCATCAGTGCCTCGCCAATCAATGCGGCGTCGGCCGCAGACTCCGCGACTCGTCGAACGTCGTCCGGACTCGCGATCCCCGACAGGTGCACGCGCGCGACGTGATTCGGCAATTCGGCGAGCACCCGCGAGGTGCGCAGGGCGTCCATTGCGAGCGTGTCCAGATCGCGGGCATTGACGCCGATGAGCGTGGCGCCGCAACCTAGAGCGATTCGGGCTTCCTCTTCCGTCGCCACTTCGACGAAGGGCACGAGCTGCCGATCGAGCGTCGCTCGAACGAGGGTCGTGAGGTGCTCAGCGGTCAGACACCGCACGATGAGTAGTACGGCGTCTGCGCCATAGGCCAATGCGGCGTCGAGCTGAACTTCGTCGATCACGAACTCCTTGCACAGCAGCGGGAGCTTCGAGGCCGCGCGGGCCTCACCGAGGTGCGCGAATGCGCCATCGAAGAAGCTTTGGTCGCACAGAACGCTGATCATGCTAGCGCCCGCGCGCTCATAAGCTCGAGCCCGCTCCGTGACCGAGAGCGCGCTCGAGAGCGCGCCGGCGGACGGCGAGCGGAACTTGATCTCACTGATCAGCTGGATTTTGCCGCTCGCGCGCCGTAGCGAAAACGGTCGTGGGCCAGGCGCGGGCGGCAGCTTCAGTTTGCGGAGCTCGGGCAGCTCCGTGCGCTTTTTGGCGAGAATTCGAGCCAGCACTCCGCTTCGAGCTTCAGTCATAGCAGCCTAGCTTTTGATCGCAGCGCGACGCGGCAATGCCGCATTCTTCAAGCGAGTGAGGGCGTCACGGGCCTGGCCAGACTTCAGTACTGCGTGGGCTCGGTCGGCGGCAGCTCGAGGTTCGAGCCCGAGCGCAATGACCAGCGCTGCGGCGGCGTTGAGCACGACCGCGTCGCGCGCAGGGTGATCCTCGCCGCGCAGAATGCCTTCGAGTATCCGCGCATTGTGAGCCGGCTCGGCACCGGCGATCGCTCCCGCGCGACTGCGCGTCAGGCCGAAGTCCTCCGGGCTGAGTGAGAACTCGCGCAACTGTCCAGCGCGGACTTCACTGATACGGGTGGGGGCGAACGGGCTCATCTCGTCGAGGCCGTCTTCGCTGCGCACGACCCAGGATCGCGTCGTCCCGAGCTC
>DATHOI010000809.1:0-3922 GCA_035485095.1 Polyangiaceae bacterium
CTCAGCGCCCTCGATTTCAGCCGGATCCTGCGCGGCGATGACGGCCGTGTGCGTCAGGTTGTCGAACACGACCACGGTCGCGTCCGCGATCATGCGCGCAATCGGCCGTTTGCGACCGAGCAGCTCCGGCCAAGGCTCGACCTTGGTCACGAAGTGCACCATGTCGTACGTCAAGAGCCCCACGCACGCCGTGGCGAAGCGCGCAGCGACGTCGGTTTCGTCCGCGCCACCGGCGGGGGCGAGCTCGGACAAACGCGTGAACGGGTCCACGCCCGCCTCGCCGTACACGATATGCTGCGACCGAGGCCGATAGCCCAAGATCGAATAGCGCCCCCAACGCTCGCCCGGAACCACGCTTTCGAGCAGGAACGAACCGCCCTCCGCACGCGAGCGGAGCGCTTGGTAAGCACCCACCGGGGTGATGCCATCGACGACGAGAGTTTTCTTGAACATGAGCCTGGACCGAAACCACGGATATGGCGAAGGACTCTATCAAGCATAGCGCCCGGCCAGAAAAAACTACGAAATTCGGCGGGCAGCCGTCACGGACCGAGCAGCGGTCAGCCGCGTTGACGCAGAAGCCCATACGGCTTCATGCTGCTCTGGGTTCGATGCGTGGGATCGTTTGGGCAAGCTTTTTTCTGAGCGCTTCGGCGTTGTTCGGCAGCGCGGGCTGCACGCGCGTGAGCGAACGCCAGCTTTCCGACACCGAGGGGCGGGCGTTTTCCGCCAGGTGTGAGCGCGAGGGCGCGTGCACGTTGACTCAATCGTCCGGCATGAAGCGCAGCGACGGCAAGTCGGCGCAGGCGTTGCTACGCACCGGGCGGCTCGTCGGCATCTGCGACGTGGAGCCGGGCCAACCTCCCGGCGCGCCCTCCGACTGCCGCGCGCTCGTCTGCCAAAGCGACAGCGATTGCCCGCCCGGGCATGGGCTCAAGGACGGCCAATGCCTCAATGCGCTGTGCACCGACCCGGCGCAACCTCTCGATTCATCGGACTCGGTGATGCTGTGCTTGGCTGGCTCGGGCCTCGGGCGCGACCAACCGCATCAGGTCGAACGCTTTGCGCTCGGGCTCAATTGCGGCTCGCCTTGCAAAGTGCCGGCGCCCTGTCGCCAGCCCTGAGAGAGAGTCACCGCTCGGCGCGCGCTGCGGGTGAAATCGACCGGGAGTCGTCGAGCGTCCACTCGAGCGTCAGCGGGTCCTCCGTGAAGCAACCGCCACCGAAGCAAGGGGGCTTGGGCTTGGCCGGGAAGCAGCGGCCGTCCGCGCAACGCACGGTCGTGTAAGTGAAGTTGCAGGCTACTAGGTATTCGCGGACCTTCGGCGTCTCGCGATTCAACACCGATTCCATTTCCGTCTGCGGGCAATGCAAATTGCGCGCGGCCACCCCGAGCGCGGCCGGCCGCTCAGAGTCGTACGCGCACGCCGAGAGCAGAAAGAGCACGACACCGAACGGAAGAACGCGTCGAAGTCTCGCCATGTCAGCTCCGACACGCCAGCCGCGCAGTCCTTGGGCGTCGGGCAATAGTCCTGCTTTTTTGAGAAATTCTCGCGGCTGAGCGCGGCGTGACTCAGAGCAGGAAGGAGTTGGCTGGAACCACCGAGCGTTCTCCGCTAGCCTCCGCCCCCCTCGCATGACTGACTCTTCTTTGCTCGAACCGAGCATTGCGCTCGCGGCCTACGCCGAACCGCTGGCGGCGAATCGACGCGTGCTGGTGTTTGGCAGCGCGCTCGGCGCTCTTTCTCTGCAGCTTTTGGAGCGCGGCGCGCGCAGCGTGCACGTGTGCGACCCAGACGCGCTGCGCGTAGCCGAAGCAACGACCCGCAATCGGTCGTCGCAGGTCACGTTTTCTGCGCTCGCTGACGCCGATCTGTCGGTTCGTGACGGCGCCTTCGAGCTCACGCTGATTGAGAATCTGGGTACTTTCAACGCGCTCTCGATCCTGCGCAAAGCGCACCGCGCATTGGTGCCACGCGGCGTGGCAGTGATCGCGTGCCCGAATGCAGAAGCAGCAGCTCCACTCTTGCAAGCCGGTAGTCCCTCGGCCACGGTGCTCGACTACTACGCGCTGTACGACGCGGTCGCGGCCGAGTTCGAGTACGTGCGCATGCTCGGACAGACACCCTTCGTCGGCTACGCGATCGCTGATTTTTCAGCCACTGGCGAGCCGGAGCCAGCGCTCGACACGAGCTTCGTGCCCGGCGGCGCGGAGGAGCCGGATCTATTCATCGCGATGGCCGCTGGACACGAAGTGCGGCTCGACGAGTTCGCGGTGATTCAATTGCCCACGCGCCAATTGCTGGCCAGCAGAGAGCGCGCGAAAAAAGCCGACAAGACCGAGGCCGCCATAGCAGGCAGCAAGGCCGATGCGCGCGAGCTGGCGCGCCTCAATCAATGGATCAGCGAGCTCGAAGCGCGCGCCAGCACCGCCGACGAGCGCGCGGACAGCGCCGAGACCGAGCTCGAGGAGCTCCGCTCCAAGCTGGAGCTCGAGCGACAAGCCCGTGACGCCGTGAAAGCCGAGCACGGTCGGGAGCTCGCCGCATTACGCGCAGAGCTCAGCGCGAAGCAGAGCCAGCTCGCGAGCGTGAGCGCGGAGCTTCTGCAACGCGACAAGCAAATCGCCCAGCGCGACACTGAAGAGCAAAAGGGCGAGCTGACGGAATTCGAGCGCCAACTCGCCGAACGCGGCACGGAGGTCCGCCGTCTCGAGCAAGAGCTGCGCACCGCCGAGCGCACCGGGCGAGAGCTCGTGCGAGAGCTCGAGCGGCGCCGCGGCGAGCAGGCGGGGCAGGCCGGAGCCGAGCTCGAACGCGCGCTCGCTGAGCGCGAGGCGGATTTGCAGGCCGCAGCCTGGACGATCGAGAGCTTGTCGCTGCGCCTCGAGCTCGCGGGCAAGCCCAGCGGCCCCGACGCGAGCACGCCAGAAAGTGCCGTTTCAGACGCCGAAACGCGTTGACAGGCCGATCGGAAGCCTTACCTTGCCGACCAAGTTCCCGGGCCGGCGACATCCAGCATGAGTGAAAAGCGCGACTACTACGTGGTTCTGAGTGTCTCCCGCGAGGCCACCGACGACGACATCAAGAAGGCGTATCGGCAGTGCGCGCTGAAGCATCATCCGGATCGCAATCCGGGCGACAAGGGCGCGGAGGACAAGTTCAAGGAGGCGACGGAGGCGTACAGTGTGCTCTCGGACAGCGAGAAGCGCGCGGCCTACGATCGCTTCGGACACGCCGGGCTCAACGGCGCGGGCTTCGACTTCAACAACGCCGGGATGGGCGACATCCTGAGTCATTTCCAAGACATGTTCTCCGATTTCTGCGGGGGTTTTGGGGGTGCTCAGGGCGGCGGTACGCGGCGCAAGCGCGGCCCCGATCGCGGTCAGGACGTGCGTGTGGAAGTGGTGATATCGCTCAAGGACGCGCTCACCGGGGGCAAGCACGAGATCACGGTCAGTGGCGCTGCGCCGTGCGACACGTGTAACGGCTCTGGTGCAGAGCCCGGCACTAAACCGGAGACATGCAACCAATGCCGCGGCTCCGGGCAAGTCACGGCGCAGCGCGGCTTCATCATGTTCGCCAGTCCGTGCGCGCGCTGTCGCGGCACGGGCCAGTTCCTGCCGTCGCCCTGCAAGACGTGTCACGGTGCGGGCGCGGTCGAGCGGCAACGTAAAGTGTTGGTCGCGATCCCCGGTGGGATTGATTCGGGGCAGCGCTTGCGCGTGCCGCGCCAAGGCATGCCCGGGCCCAATGGGCTGCCCGCGGGCGACTTGTACGTGGACATCGAGGTCGAGGTCGATCCGCGCTTCGAGCGGCAAGGCGCTGACCTCGGCACGCGTGCCACGGTGACGTTCGCCGAGGCAGCGCTCGGCAGCAAGCTCGAGATCCAAATGCCGGACGACACCAAGGTAAGCGCCGAC
>DATHOI010000810.1:0-5728 GCA_035485095.1 Polyangiaceae bacterium
CGATAAGAAAACGGTCAGCTTCATGCGGTCCTTGTGCATGGGTCAAATCGAAGAGGACGTGATTCTGCCGTTCCCGACCATCTCCAGCGCCGAAAAGGAGACGCTACGCGGCGTGGTGAGCTCGCTCGAGCAACTCCTGAAACCGCACGAGAAGGACTTTCGCGACTGGGATCGCAGCGGAGAGTTCCCAGCCGAATTCATCGACGAGCTGAAATCCTTCGGGCTGTTCAGCTTCGTCATTCCGGAAGAGCACGGTGGCCTGGCGTTTGGCAGCAGCGCCTATTCGCGAGCCCTGCAAGAGGTCGCGAAATACGATGCCTCCGTGGCGGTCACGGTCGGCGCGCACAGCTCGATCGGGATGCGCGGGCTGCTCTTGTTCGGTAGCGAAGAGCAAAAGGCGCGCTACATGCCCAAGCTCGCCACCGGCGAGATGATCGCGGCGTTCTGTCTCACCGAGCCCGGCGCCGGCTCGGACGCCGCGTCGATCAAGACGACCGCCGCGAAAGACGGCGAAGACTGGATTTTGAGCGGCAATAAATTGTGGATCACGAACGGCGGTATCGCCGACTTTTTCACGGTTTTTGCAAAAACCGGCGATTCGAGCGAGCGCGGGAAGATCAGCGCGTTCATCGTCACGCGTGACATGGCCGGGGTGAGCTCCGGGCCGCACGAAGACAAGATGGGCATCCGCGCCAGCTCGACCACGACGGTGCACTTCGAAAACGTGCGCGTGCCGAAAGAGAATTTACTCGGTGAAGCCGGCAAGGGCTTCAAGGTCGCGATGACGATCTTGAACTCCGGCCGCACCGGGCTCGGCGGCGGCAGCGTCGGCGGCATGAAGAAGCTCATCGCGCTCTCGGCCAAGCAGGCCAAAGAGCGCGTCCAGTTCGGCAAATCCATCTCCGAGTTCGGCTTGATCAAGCAGAAAGTCGGGCAGATGGTGGTCGATTGCTACGCGACCGAAGCGGTCGTGAGCATGGTCGCCGGTCTGACCGACGGCGGCTACGAGGACTACGCGGTCGAGGCCGCGATCAGCAAAGTATTCGCTGCCGAAGCTCTCGGTCGCACCGCCGACGAGGCCTTACAGATCGCCGGTGGCAACGGCTACATGTGTGAATACCCGTACGAGCGCGTGGTGCGGGACAGCCGCATCAACCGCATTTTCGAGGGCACGAACGACATTTTGCGGCTCTTCATCGCCCTCAATGCCATGAATGACGCAGGCCAGACCCTGCGCGAGCTGTCCAAATCTCTGGAAGGCGTATTCACCGATCCGATCAAGGGCTTCGGCGTCGTCTCGGAATACACGCTGCGGCGCGTGTCGATGGCAACCGGCTACAACCGTCAGGGCACGAGCTTCACCAAGCTCGACCCGGCGCTGAAGCCCGTGGCTACCATCTTCGAGGGCGGCACGCGGGATTTGGCGACCGCCACGGATCGCATTTTGCGAAAACACGGGCGTTCGATCATCGACAAGCAGTTCGCCACGCGCCGGCTCGCCGACATCATGATCGATCTCTTCGTGCTGGCTTCGGTGATTAGCCGAGTGGATGCCAGCGTGCGCGCCAATGGCGCGGAGGCCGCGAAAAAGGAGCTGGAAATCGCCAACGTGTTCGCGCGCCAAGCGCAACGCCGGTTCCAGACCAACATGGACGAAATCGACAACAACGTGGATGAGTCGATCAAGGCCCTGGCTGATCACACGTTCGATACGGAAAAATTCGGCTGGGACACCTTGTGAGCTCGCGACGGCGGCACGCTCAACCAATCACGCCCTTCTTCAGGATGATGTTGCCGTACTTGGCTAATTCGCCGGTAACGACGACGCCGAACGCAGCGCGCGCTCGGTCGTAAAACGCGAAGCGCTCCAGGCGCACCGGGGTTGGCGCGTTCGGCGCGTGACGGCGAATCGCGGCCAGGTACGAACGCTCTACTTGCAGATCGAGCGTGTCGCCGGGCACAGGCGCCATCATCGACAGCGGGTCCGCATACTGGTCGAGCTCGAACAGCGGCAGGACGGCGTCGAGCAGCGCTGCGATGCGGAGCCCGTCCGCACGCAGGATGCGCCGCGCCAGCGCTTCGCCCGGAAAGTGAGCGTCAGCGAGCACGATCTCGTCGCCGTGCCCCATGCGCGCGAGCAGCGCGAGGAAGTCGGGCGAAAGCAGAGGACTGATGCCTTTGAGCATGGCGAAGCTCGGAGCGGGGCGACCCCGCTTCCTCTTAACATGTCTTGCGGACGCGCATTTTGGCGCAGAATTTTCGGAAATTTGCGAGCCCCGTATCGAAAATCGTCGGTGTTTGTCCTGAATTTGTCGGGCCGGTCCGCAACGTGCTGACACGGGACCCCTGAAAACTGTACACTTTGCGGCCTGGATGGCCCCGCCGTCCGGCCGAGCCGCGCCAGATGACCAGAGCCAAGTCGAAGCCGTCGATCCCGAAGCAGGCGCCCCAGAAAGGCCCTCGCCTCGCAGCCGCGAGCGCCAAGG
This sequence comes from Polyangiaceae bacterium, assembly GCA_035485095.1. GTDB lineage: Bacteria > Myxococcota_A > Polyangia > Polyangiales > Polyangiaceae > PMG-095. The sequence goes on from DATHOI010000810.1 coordinate 2,487, forward strand.
CCTTTGCCCCGACGGCGCGCAAGGCGCCGAGCAAGCTAGAAGCACTCCCGCGCCCCGCGCGCGCCAAGGCTGGCGTCGCAGAGCCGCCAGCCTTGGCGGCGAAAACGGCAGCCAAACCAAAGCCCGCGCTCAAGGCGGCCCCTGCCGCGCTGCGCACCCCAGCTCTAGCGCCGCTGCCCATCGGCAAACCGAGCAAGGCAAAGGGCGCCGTGCGCGGCCCAGCCCCCGCGCTCGTCGACACACCCGCAAAAATCCGGCCGATCGAGCAAGCGGTGGGAGTCAGCAGCGACGCTGTCGCGCGACGCACCGGCAAGTCTTGGGCGCAATGGTTCGCGCTGCTCGACGCCGCTGGCGCCGCCGACCTCGACCACAAAGGGATCGTCGCGGTGCTCGCCCAACGGCACGGAGTCGGCCCCTGGTGGCAGCAGATGGTGACCGTTGCTTACGAGCAAGCTCGCGGTAAACGCGAGAAACAAGAGACGGACGACGGTTACCAGGTCGACGTCTCGAAGATCTTGGAGTTGCCGCTCGCGAAGCTGTTTCGCTTTTGGGTCGAGCCGTCCGAGCGCAACAAATGGCTCGCTGACGATCGCTTTTCGATTCACAAGGCCACCGCATCGAAATCGATCCGCGCGCGTTGGGGCCGTGGCGTGAGCCGCATCGACGTGGATTTTTCCGACAAAGGCGCGGGAAAGTCGCAAGTCACCGTGCAGCACAATCGCATCGAGAGCTCGGACGCGGCAGAGCAGATGAAAGCCTACTGGGCGAAGAAGATACGCGCCCTCGAGGCGCTACTCACTCGGCCTTGAGCTCGGAGGAGCTCCCACGCTGACCGCTTCGATCAAGTGGTAGCGTTCGCGATCGATTTGCCACGTGAAGTACGCGTGAGGTTGCTGCTCCGGAAAGAAACCGTCACTTTGGTGATCGAATAGCTCGGCGCTGAGAGTCAGCGAGTGAGCCCGGTACAGCTCACTCAGCACTTCTGCGTCACTCAGACGGCAAGCCGCAAGAAACGGCGCGCTGAACGCCGGCGCGAGCGCCCCGGACAGGCGATCATGAAAGCTGAGCCAAGCGCGGCTCTCCAGGAGCGGCACAATCTCTTTCCGAAATTGTGCTTTGAACCGGAAAAATTCGGCGTCTCGCAGCAGAAAACGCGTTTGCCCGAGCACGTTGCAGAACACGACGGGCAGCCGGGCGTCAGAGCGCAAGAGCTCAGCGAGCCCGCCCGTTCCGTCGAGTAAGGGACGGATCAGCCGGTCGCGACGTTCGACCCGCGCTTGGACCCCGAGTCGACGCAACCGCCGCGTCAACAGAAACCCCGCGAGCGGATCGGGCTCGAGCGCGGTGATATCCGTGAATCGGCTCAAGAAGGCATCCGAGATGCAGTGCGCCGCGCTCGGCCCGACGAGCAGCACGCGCTCCGCACCGGGCTGAAAGCTCGCCAGCCAGGCATCGAGGGCGCGCCGAAACGGCGCCCACGAGCGCGCCCCGAGCAGCGCTCGCGTGTGATAGCGGAGCCCGCCTGCTGGATTGACCCACGCCGAGCTCATGAGCGAGCGCGCAGAATGCTCTGAACCGAAGCGCTAGCGCAAGACGCTGAGCAGTCTTTCCCGCAGCATCTCGACGGTGAACGGCTTTTGAACGAAACCGGCGAGCCCCTTGCCGGAAAAGCGAGTGACGGCGTCCTGCTCGTTGTAGCCGCTCATGAGCAGCACCGGCACACTGTCGTCCAGGCTGCGAATCTCACGAAACGCGTCCACGCCGTCCATCGCGGGCATCGTGAGATCCATCAGTACGACGCTGATTTCCGCGTGACGCTCGCGGAAACGCGCCACCCCTTCACGGCCGTCGTTGGCCAAGATCACGTCGAAGCCGTAGCCGCCGAGGATGCGCGCGGCGACTCCGCGCACCACTTCCTCGTCGTCCACGACGAGCACGGTGCCGCGGCGCTGCAAAATGGGCTCCGCCCGTGCTTTCTCTTTTTGAACCTGGACATCTGCGGCAGGGAACAAGAGCTTCAACGTCGTGCCACGGCCGAGCTCGCTGTACACCTTGATGGCGCCCTTGTGCCCGCGCACGATGCCGAGCACGGCGGACAAGCCCAAGCCGCGGCCCGTGAACTTGGTCGAGAAGAAGGGATCGAAGATTTTGGCTTGGGTCTCCGCGCCCATACCGCAACCGTTGTCGCTGACCTCCAGAAAAACGTACGACCCTTCAGCCAGCTCGGGCGCCAAAAACGTACTCTTGAGGTACTCGCCCTCGGCATGCAGCACGCCAGTCGCGATACCAATGACGCCTGCGCGCTCCCCGAGCGCCTCCGCCGCGTTGAGCACGAGGTTCATCACCACCTGCCGGATCTGCATCGCGTCCGCCTCGACCAGGGGCAAATTCTCCGCCAGGTCCAGCCGCAGCGTGGCGTTTTTTCCGATCGAGAGTTGAAGTAATTGGGCCGTCTGGGAAACCAACTCGCTGGTATCCAGGGGACGCACCACGAAGCGCCCTTTGCCCGAATAAGCCAGCAATTGCCGGCACAAATCCGCCGCGCGGATGGTAACGGACTCGATTTGATCCACGTGCTCACGGAGAGCGCTGGTCACTGGCAGCTCGAGCCGCATCAGGCTCACGTTGCCCAAGATCCCGGTCAGTAGATTGTTGAAATCATGGGCAATGCCCCCGGCCAGGATGCCCAGACTCTCCAGCTTTTGCGCGTCGAGCAGCTTGCTTTCGAGCACGCCACGATGACGATCCGCGGCGACGCGCTCGGTGACGTCGCGCGCAAAACCGACGAGGTAGTTCTGCGTCCCCGCCTGCCACGGGACGAGTCGCGTTTTCCAAACTCGCTTACCGGTCGGGAATTCCAGCTCTTCTTCGAATTCATTCGGCGCCCATAGGGCAACCGACTCGGCCATACGTGACTCGATGAGCTCCGCTACGTCGAGCGGCAAATAGGCACTCGCGTGCTTACCGAGAATCGTCGTGCGCGGGATACCCGTCGCGCACTCCCAGGCGTCATTGACGCGACTGAGCACGAATTGGCCGTTTTCCTCGGCTCGAATCAAAAAACAGGGGTCACTGGCTGCGGTAAAAAACGCCTCCCAGGCCTGCAGCTCGGAGTCACCCATGCACGCTTACCATGCCTGAAGCAGACCACGAAACCAAGCCTCTCCGCGGACTTAGAGGCTGAAAACCAAATTGCAACAGGGGCTGTCCTCGCTAAGATCGAAATGCCGTGTCCGAGATAT
>DATHOI010000811.1:0-3588 GCA_035485095.1 Polyangiaceae bacterium
CTGGTTGCTCATCGCGCAGGCGACGAGGGTCACCGTTTGACCCGGTTCGAGCCTAAATACGAGCTGCTCGTTGTCGACGGTCGCTGTCGCGCCAAGGACGCGAGTCGCCACGCGGACCTGATGTGTGGTGACGCCCGCGACCTGATCGGTAGCATCGGCGCGCACGTCGACGTAGAGCACGTCTCCTTCGGAGGCGACCGCACTTGGAAAGGTGTTGTCGTGGCCCGGAGCGAGCGACACCGCTACGTCTTGCGGCGCCGCGCCCGAGTACTGAAAGGTCGTGAACATCTGGTTGTGCTGTGTGTCGTCCGCCTGCACCCACGTCTTCGTGGCGATCGTGTCGCCCCCGAGCTCGAAGCTCCCGGTCACATCCGCCGAGCCGATGTTCTCGCTCATCGCGTACGACGACCCGGTCATGCCAGGTATGGCGAGCGAGACACGCGCCATCGCCTTCACGCTCCCTTCGGCCAGCGACCAGAACTCCGTTTTATCGAGGATGAAGGTCATCGTGTCGATGCCGTTCAAGATGGCGACACCGAGATCGCCGTTGCCGAGCAGCGGCGCATCCGTCGTTTCGTCCGTGTCGACGAGCGCGGGCGGCGTGCTGAACGTGCCGTGGTATTGACCAGCAATGGGGTTGAGGGAATTGGCGGCGGGCGATCCCTCTCTGCCGAGCACGACGTCTTCGCCGCGACCGCACGCGGTGAGCACGAGGGCAATCCCAACGGCAAGACGAATAGCTCTGCGCACGACGTCGCCTCTCGACCGGGATGTTACGGCGAAAGTAGCGCCTGAAGTTGGGCGGCGTGCGGGCTTTTGGGGTGGTGAGCCAAGAAACGCGTCGCCAGAGCGCGCGCGGCCCCCTGTTGCCCTGACTTCGAGAGCGCCTGAATCCGAAGGTAGGTGGCCTCGGGCCGAAGCGCACCCTTGGGGAACGTCCGCCCGTACTGATCGAGCAGCTCGAGCGTCCGTGTGGTGTCGCCCCCGGCAAGCACCGCGCGCGCCAGGTCGAGTGCGGCCACCTCGCCTTCGAGCGACGGCACTTCGGACGCTTTGTCAGCCGACACGGTCTTCGAAGCGCCGGCTCGGTGAGGCTGCGCCGGTGGTGCTGGGGAATTGGCCCCACTTTCGGGCGATTCAGCTGCGGGCGACGCCGCGGTGGCGCTCGCTTCGCTGGTCGGCGGCGCCGCAATTGCGGCTTCGTTGGCGTGAGCGACCGCTTGCACTGGCTCGCGGGCACGACCCGCATCCGCCGTCGCGATGGGAGCTCGGTTCATGAATGCATAGGCGCCTGCCCCCGCCGTGCCCAAGATGGCCGTCGTTGCGAGCCATTTCACGAGGCCCAGACGACGAAGCGCGCTCAACGTCGCGCCCGCGACCGCGCTGCTCGCGCCGAGCGCGCCCGCGCTGCTGATCGACACGAGAATTCCAGCCCGAACCGCCTCGGGTGCCGGTTGCACGTCAAGACGTGCAGAGGCGATCAAGCTCCGCGCGAGGTCTTCCGGAGTCCCCGGTGGCCGGTTGCGTTCGGTCATCCTCCTCCCTGCCTTTCCTGTTCGTGCAGTTGGGCGACGTGCTCGCTGAACGCCGCGCGTGCCCGGCGCAGTCGCGAGGCGACCGTGCCGGGCGGCGTGCTCATCAATTCTGCGATCTGCGCCATCGTCAGCTCTTCGAGCTCTGAGAGGACGAACACCGCGCGGAGATCCATCGGCATCATGTCCAGAATCCGGTCGAGCTGCACGCGACGAAGCCTCGCCTCCAGGTCTTCATCGGGACCGGGCCGCTCGTCTGGATGCGAAGCCAGTAGATCGTCTGGAACCTCGCGGCGGCGGGTTCGGGTCCGGCGGCTGTCCGAGGCGACGCGAAAGGCGGTTTGAAAGAGAAACCCGCGCTCGCTCCCTGCGTGCACGAGGGTAAGCTTGCGCGCCAGCACCAGAAAAACCTGCTGTGCGGCGTCGGCAAGGTCGGCCTCGAGGACGCCCAGCCGCCGCAGCGCCCGCCAGGTGAAATCGACGTGGTCTTTGACGATCGCTCGCCAGCGCTTCTCATAGCTCGCGCGCTCTTCGGCGCCTACTGCCGCCAGGAACTGCTCGTCGACCATCAGGTTCGCCATCCGCGTCAAATCCTAATGGCCGCTCGAGGTGCGCTTTGATCACCGCCAGCGTATGCCGGCGCCGAGCTTGAGGCTGCCCAGTACGGCGGGAACGGCATAGACGACCACACGCTCGGGAACCGCGAGCACGAAGGTGTCGCGTGCGACCGGCGCCTCCAATCGGCCCTGGGCCTCGACAAAAAAGGACTCAGACAACAGCCATTTTAGCCTCGCAGACCCCCCTAGTGCAACCCAGCGGCGGTTATCCACCTCCGGCGTCGTCACTCCCGCACCGGAGCCGGCGAGAACTCCGACCTCCAGGAACGCGCAGGGCGTCACGCGCAAGGTATTGGCCAGTCGGAGCTCGAAGGGGCATCCGTCGAACGCCGCTGCCAGCCAGCGGAATGTCGCTGAGCCAGGCGGCGCCGCGACCGACGAGCTAGCGGCGCCCGATAGCGATAGGCGCGCGCTCGGCGCGAGCGCCGAGCTGCGCTCGAGCTGCGCCTCGGCGAAGACGCTCGCACTCGGGGCAGGTTGCGGAAACAGCCCCATCACTACGCCGCCGTCGAGACCCGCAGCGACGACCAGGCGCGACATCGGAGCTGCGCTCACCGGCGTTCCTTCAACGGAGTCTCGGGTTGCGCGTGGCTCAGGTGCTCGCCGAGCTTCGTTGGGCGCCGCGTCGGGCGACGGCTTCGCGACGGGAGCCGCATCGGGCTGAGACGCCGCAGTGGCTAATGGTGACTCAGCGGCGAGTGGGTCGACGGTCAGCGCGGCGACGAGCGCGAGCGCCGACACGACGCCAGCGCACGTTTGGCCCGCGACCTCCCGGGTTGCGACCGCGCCTGCGGGGCCGTCGATCTCGATGCGGCCGACGGCGCGGTCTGGCTCGCTCGACAGCGTGACCAAGAAGTGGCGGGACGCGTCAGCGGCGCCGGAAACGAGCTCGGCGCGGGTCGTTCGAGCTCGAAATTCGCGCTCGAACGTTTCGGCGGGCGGGCAGTCGGGCGGAGCGCGGTACGTCCACGCGATCGGCTCGGGCCTCGCTTCCGCTGCGCTGCGGCGTGCCCAGAAGGTGCTCGCCAGACAAATCGCTCCGACCAACGTTGTCGCGAGGCGAGGCACAGCGACACGTTCCTCCAGATCGCTCCTCATGTACAGCGCGGCCCGAGCGACGACAGTCGGGCCTGTCCCAAGCTGTGCCGTACTCAGTGTCCGAAGGTTTGCGGGTCGAGCAAGGCGTCCCAGAAGCGCGCGGTCGAGCTCGCGGTGTCGCCGCGCGTGATCGCCCAAAAATTGCCGCTCTGACCGGCGACCAGCGTCGGCGGCGTGCCCGCTGGCGTGTCCGTCGCGTCCGCGCTCGACGCGCGCAGCACGCTGAGCGGAAAGCTCGCGAACGCGCTTGCCGCCACACTGATCTGGTCGGGCGCTTCTTGCAGCGCGAGGATGTCGTTGAGCTTCGAATTCATCCAGCTGCTGAACGCATTTTGCGGTAG
>DATHOI010000812.1:0-7299 GCA_035485095.1 Polyangiaceae bacterium
GGCATGTGCAGATCGCCCGTCACCGACAACAAGTTGTCGTCGAGGCGAGACAACTTACCGTGAGGCAAAACAGTCCACTCGGTGAAGGGCTTGGGCATGTGTAAGTTCTCCTTTGCCCGTGCTGAAGCAAGCGACGTGCCCTCGGCCGCAAGTCGTCTTTTGACGCGAATTCGCGTAGCATCCGCGCGTTGTCACCGAGCGGAGCTGGACTCACTGTAGCGGGAGTGCTCTTTTTTGCGCCGCTGCTGCAGGCGGCGGGCGGCTTTTCGATCTCTTGGCAAGCGCCGGACACCTGTGGCACGCAGGGGGATTTCGAGGCTGGCGTGTCGCGCATCGTGGGCAAACCGTTCGCCGAGCTGGGCTCGTCGTGGCAGACCGCTGATGTCGTGATCGTGGCGACCGCCGACGGCTGGAGGCTGCGCGTCGGTGTCGTATCGACTAGTGGCGCTCACCGCGAGCGAGACGTGCTCACGACGACGTGTCGCGAAGCAGTGCAAGCGGCGGAGCTGATCGTCGCTACGAGTTTGTCTGGCGTCGTAGCGCTGGCTGCGTCACCTGATGAAGCGGCCAAGAGCGACGACAGCGCCGCGCGAGCGCGTAGCGCGCCTGTCACTCCGGCAGCGGTCGCCCCGAGCGGCGCCAAGCCCGACTCTGCCAAGCCACCTGCGCTCGCGACGGCTCCGGGAGCCGCAACGGCAGCTCCAACCGCGCACGAGACTGCGGCGCGCCGAACCACTTCGGCATCTGCTTTGACCTTCGCGCTGGCGGCGCGCGTCGGTCTCGAGCCACTCCTTTTGAAATCAGCCACCACGCTGGCGTGGGGCGTCGCTTCGCTGGAATCGGAGCGCTTCAAGGCTGAGCTTGCGCTCGGCGGCAGCTACCCCGAGTCGGACGCAGTGAGCGGTGGCGGAAGGGCAGTGACCCAGTTGCTCACGGCTGGGCTCGCGGGTTGTTACGGTGGTTCGGCGCACGACTTTCGGCTCTGGGGCTGCGTCGGTGGCGAGCTCGGCCGCTTTAGCGCGACCGGCGAAAACATAAGCAATTCGACGACCACTCACGAGCTTTGGTCGGCGGCGCTCGTGCAAGGCGAGCTCACGCATCAATTGGCGGGCCATTTCGAGCTCGTGCTGGGAGCTCAGGGCGTGCTCGCGCCGCACCGCATCCGGGTCGTCGAGTCCAAGCCGACCGTCGTGGTGTACACCACCCACGAGCAAGACATTCGACCGTGGCTCGGCGTTGCCGGTCGATTTTGATGACGGATTGGGCAGCCTGCGTCACTAGTCGTAAATACCCATCACTACGCAATGTTCAGTCGCACCCGAGCAGTCGTTCTCGGCGAGGACATGGATCCGACGCCGGCGTCGGTGCGCCCTGAGTGGGCGGCTGAACGGGCAGCTGAGAGCTCGCCCTTGCTGGGCAACAACCGTGATCTCGACCGAGCCTACAAGGAGCACTTCGCGTTCGTTTGGCGCTCGCTGCGGCGCCTGGGCGTGCCCGAAGCCGCGCTCGACGACGCCGCGCAGGACGTGTTCATCGTCGCTTTGCGCAGACGCGCGGAGTTTCGCGGACGCTCTTCGTATCGCACCTGGCTTTTTGGTATCGCCGTCAACATCGCGCGCGAGCAACGGCGAAGCGGGCGCCGCGCCGCCGTGCTCGACCCGATTGATGACGCGTTGCAATCCCCTCAGTCGAGCCCGCTCGAACAGGCGACTGACGCGGAAGCAGTGCGTTTCGTGGAAACCTTTCTCGCGACTTTGGACGACGCCAAGCGGCAAGTCTTCATCCTGGCCGAGCTCGAGCAAATGCCGGCACCAGAGATCGCAGACGCGGTCGGCGCCAAGCTCAATACCGTCTATTCGCGGCTGCGCGCGGCGCGTGAGGCCTTTGCGCTGCTGCTCGAACGGCGGGCGGCAGGTGAGCCATGACTGACTCGCTGCGACGCAGTGAGCGGATGGCAGCGGCGGAGCGCGTGCTCGCGCAGGCACGCCGCGGAACCGAGCCGAGCTCCGACGACGAAGAGCGCGTGCGTCGTCGCTTGCACGCGCGTGTCTTGGCGGCGCCGCTGCTGCTCGGTGCGCGGAGCGCGCATGCCTTGGCGACACTGAGCAAGCTCGGCGCGGCCAAGGTCCTGATCGCGCTTGGCGTGTGCGGCGGCGCGGCGCTGGTCGCGGGTGTCGCGTTGCAGCATGATTTTGGCTCGTTCAATAGCGCGCGGCGTGACGCACGCATGGCTTCCACGGAGCGTGCTGGCGCGGCCGCGCCGCAAGTGAGCGCAGCCGTTGGCTCGGCTGCCACGACTGCGTCAGCCGAGCCAGCGCCGAGCGTCGATGTTTCTCCTCCCGTGCCCGCCCTCGGCGCGACTCCGGTTGCTCCGCTGAGGCGCCCATTGACGACCGCATCCGCGGTCACGTCGTTGAGCGCGGAGGACATGCAGCTCGAGATTGCGGGGCTTCAGCGCGCGCAGCAACTCCTGCACGCGGGCAACGCGCCCCAAGCCGTGGTGACGCTCGACCAGCTCGCACGCCAAGTGCCAGCCGGTGCGTTGATGGAAGAACGCGCCGCGACGCGCGTCATCGCGTTGTGCACGCTCGGCCGGTCGGGAGACGCGGGCGTGCAGGCGTTCCTTTCGCACTATCCCAATTCGGTGCATAGCGGCCGCGTCCGAATGGCTTGCAGTCGCGCGAGCTTCGAATGACGAGGCTGATTTATTTGCGCCCAGCGAGACGGAATCTCGAGTTTCCGTCACTAGTTTAGGGTTCGCTCATCGCGAGAGGTTTTTGCTCATGTCTTTCAAGAAGCTCCTTCTGCCGGCTTTTGCCGTGGGCGCCGTATATATGGCGGCCTGTGGCTCTTCGGACGCCCCCATCGGTGATTCGTTCAGCGGTTCGTCAGGCACTGCGGCCGGCTCCCCGGGCAACTCGGGCGGCGGTAGCGCAGGCACCGGCACGGCGACTGGCGGCAGCACGAGTGCAGGAGCCAGCAGCGGAGGCGCGGGCGGTGGCTGCGTTGGCGTCTCCAGTTGCCCTGCCATCCGCTGTGAGGCCGGCGCGACGATTACGACCGCGCCCGGCGAGTGCTGTCCGAGTTGCTCGGGAGGTACCGGCGGCTCGAGCGGAGGCAGCACCGGCGGAGGCGCGGGCGGCGGCTGCACCGGAGTCTTCAATTGCCCTGCCATCTTGTGCGTGCAAGGCGCGAATCTCTCGACACCGCCGGGCCAATGCTGCCCGGTGTGCACGGGCGGCGGCGGCGCGGGTGGCGTGACCGGCGTCAGCGGCGGTAGCTCGGGCGGGGCGACCGGCGTGAGCGGTGGCGGCTCGGGCGGCGGCTGCTCGGGTGCGCACATCGCTTGTCCGCTCGTCGTGACCATCTGCAAAGCGGGCGAGTCGCCGACTCCGCCCGGCGGTGGGTGCTGCCCAACCTGCGTGCTCCCAATCGGAACCGCCGGCGCGGGTGGCTCGAACTAGCCCGCGCGGCAGCTCGCGCGTGGTCGAGCGCGTGGTCGGGATGGCCGAACCGGCCTACGCCGAGCGCTTCTGATGTTTAAGTGTAAACTTCAGATTTGAAAACGAAACAGGGCAGCCTGGTGCTGGTCGTCGCAGCGCGCTCAAGGCTGCTCTGCGGTGAGCGCGAAGTGCCAGCCGAGCTTGCGCGACAGCTCGCGTAAGATCAGATGACCACGAACGCTGCCGCCTTTTTCATTCAAGCGAGGGCTCGCCACTGCAATGCCTGCGATACCGGGCACGACAGCGACGATGACGCCGCTGACGCCGCTCTTTGCTGGCATGCCCGTGGCCATCAGGTAGTTGCCTGACTCATTGTACATGCCACACGTGGCCATGATGGACACCACGATGGCGACGGTTTGCTTCGACAACACGCGCTTGCCAGAGCCCGGAGCGCGACCGCCGTGCGCTAAAATGGCGGGCAAATGAGCAGCCTCCCAGACCGTGCCCGAGAATGAGCAAAGTGCGAAGTAGACGTCGAGCGTCTCGTTCACGTCGCCCTTGAGCACGCCACCGTGCTTCAAAAAATAGGCGATCGCTCGGTTGCGATCCGCGGAGACGCGCTCACTCGCCAGCACCTTCTCGTCGATCGCGAGCGGCGCACCGTACAAGCGTTCCGCCCATTTATGCAGCCACGCCACGCGTCGCTCCACGCTGCCCGGCAACTGTCCGCACAGCGCAATCGCACCCGAGTTGATCAACGGGTTGGCAGGTTTCGGTCCGTGCGTCTCCAGCCGCGCGACCGAGCCAAAGCTGTCACCCGACGGTTCGGAGCCAACGATGCCGAACACTTCGACGGGCCCGCGCTCTTCCAGAAGTCCGATCAACGTGAGCAGCTTGGCCGAGCTTTGAAACGTGAAATCGTGGCTCGGGTCGCCCGCGCTCAAGCGAGTGCCGTCAGTGAGCTGTAGCGCGGCGCTCGTGCGTTCGAGCGGCGCAGTCGCCAGCTCGGGGATGTAGTTGGCGGGTTCGCCTTCGCGGTTGCGTCGCGATTTCTCGACCGCAGCGGCCAGGATGGCTTGAATCTCCGCGCGCTCTGGCCTGGGCATGCCCGGACGCTAGATTAGTCCGAGCGTAGTTTCAAAAACGGATAGGCACGCCTGCCCGTTCTCCTCTCTTTCTGCGAGCACGCTAAGCCTGGTGGCTGGGTCTGTCTGCGGCGAGCTGGCACACGTACAGCGGTTCGCCCGCCGGACCTTTGATGCCGAACACCTTGCCGAATGGCATTTGCTTCACTGGCATGGTGACCTCGGAGTGCTTCGACATTTCCACGAAAGCGTCGCTGGCGTCGTCGACGAGCCAGTACAGCTCGCGCTGCTTGCCGCCCGCCATGGGCTCGTCACTGGCGATGGCGAAACCTGGAAACTGCACGAAGCGCGGATGGAAGCGTTCGACCTTGAGACCGACCACGTCGACGTAAAAACGCTTGGCGGCATCGATGTCTTTGACGTACTCGAGAGCGAATCCGAAGCGAGGTTCTTGGTGGCGCATTGCTCTTGCGAAGCAAGGAGAATACCAGTGACCGTGAGCGCCGCATCGCGCGGCGCACACGGGTTTTTCAATCAGCGATCTCGGCAGTCGTTCGTGCCGCGTCGGTGCAATCCGTCACGCGTGAGGCAAAAGATGTGCGGTTCATCAGCACGCGCTTTGCGAGCATGGCTCGCCAGGCGCCGCGCAGATCCCGCAACTGGGGTTGCAACACACGGTGCCAACGTTGCACGTCGTCATGCCGCACGCTTGACTAGTCGGGTATTGGATGGCGTTGTCGCAGGGGCGCGTGTCGCAGGTTTCCCCGGGCTTCGTGCACGTGCCGCAGCTCGCGTTGCAACAGACATCACCGGTGTTGCACGTGTTCTGCCCGCACGCGACGCTCTCCAATGACAGGCTCATGCCACACACGAATTGTGAGCACTTTTGCCCCGGCTCCACGCACGTTCCACAGCTCGCGTTGCAACACACCAGCCCGCCCCGACAAAAGGAGCGACCGCAAGGCTCCTCGTCGTCCTCGTCGTTCGCCACCTGAACCACCGTCACGTTCGGAGGAGCGCTCGGCGCGGCGCCATTTGGCGCAGCAGAAGCGACAGCGGCGGCGGTCACTCCGGGTGCTGCGGCCACAGGGGCGGACGCGCTCGCGGTCGGAACGTTCGGTGCAGGCGACAGCGTGCTCATCAGCGGGCTCTGCGCCGGCATCGTGGAGACGACGCTCTCGGGCAGACTCGCATTGGGCGTCGGTGGGGCTGCCGGCGGAGGAGGTGGGTCGGCGGCCGCGACGGCTCCGAGCTCGCTCCAGCCCATGCGTAGCTCCCGCTCGTCCTGAGTCTCATGCGCGATGGGCGCATACACGTCGCTGTTCCCGGCGCGGTTGCGCACGATAATCACGGCGATCACGAGCGCGACCAGCGCGAGGCAAAGCGCGACACTGAGCAGACCGAGCGTCCGATTGCTGACGTGGTCGGGATGTCGTGCTGCGACGGAACGCATGCCAACGTCCGTAGCAAGTGTCGGGCCCAGCCCAGATTCGCGCGTAAGCCTAGGAGGTCACCCGCTCCACGACCGTGGCGAAATGGCAACTCGCGGTGCTTATCTGTCCCGACACGACCATTCGCCGGTTCTGGCCCTGCGAGCCTTCGGGCCCGTTGCAGCGCGCGGCGCATCACACCCTTGGGGGTTTACTCGCCGGGTAAACTGCCCGCGAACAGCGCGAAAGTAATGTGTCGAACGTGTATCGAACGCGATCGCTTACGCGCCGGAGGAAGTGAGCGTATTCTCGGTCCCCTCTCGGAAGGGCAACCAGCATGGCCTTGGTCGTAAAAGGAATGGTTCAAGTTGCGGGGACGACGTACCGCATCGTGCGCATCAAGCGCGGTCAGTACAATGTGGTGCGCGTGCTCGACGACGTCGGCGTGGGCACCTTCTCGGCCGGCAAATCATTCGAGATGGCGCCGCTCGGTATCGACGTGGAGCTGATGCGCGAGATTGCCCGCGTCGCTATCCAAGGCGCTAAGACCACGTGGGCCGGGCGCATCGCCTGACATTGGCGTGAACGTTATTCGAGGCGCCCCAACCAGCTCGTTTTGGCGCCTTGGATGGCGAGGCGCACGACATCACGCAGCACGCTCGGATCGATCCCTTGGGCGGCGATCTCCACCGAGGTGCCGGAAGTGAACGAGCCCACGGCGATGTCATCCAAGACTCGGATGACGTTGTAGTGTCCTCGTTTGATGCGCACGATGCGGTAGGTGGTGCCCTCGAAGTGCACCATTCCCTTGACGACTTGGCCCATGGTTTCCTTCCCGAGCGCTAACGTACGCGGGCCGTATCGTCTCGCTAGAGTCATTTGCTCCGATCCCGCATTTTGACTACGCGGAATGGGCCGTCGTCTCGCCAAGCCCCTGGCCAGCGAATCACGCGAGGCGGCGTTCGGACACGATTTGAAACAGCCGCTCGTGCCGAGCTTCATGCCAAGTGTAGAGCGCAACGCGATCGAGAGTGGCTGACACGTGTCGCAAGTCGAGCTCGGCAGCCCAGGCGAGCCCGGCCGCGCGTTGCGCATCGGTCGCGCGACTACGCGGGCGCGCGACACTCACGTGGGGCTTCGGCGGTCTCTTCTCCTGCCGCCCGGTCGCGGCCTCGAGCAGGACGTCGCGCAGGGCGACCAAGCACGCGCTGGTCTCGCTCCGGCCGCGCTCGAGCAGCGCTGAGAGTGCGGTGTACGAGCGTGGCGAGCCGCCCATCGGCACCACCTCACCGAGCGACACGGGGATGCTCGGTAGCGGCGCGCGCTGCATGCGCTCGT
>DATHOI010000813.1:0-2483 GCA_035485095.1 Polyangiaceae bacterium
TGGCACATCGCGAACGGCCACATCACGCTTGATTTCGTGGCACAGCGAGAAGCCGTCGAGCTTCGGCATCAGCACGTCACTGACGACCAAGTCGGGCCAGGCGTCGTAGGTTAGGGCCAACGCGCGAGCGCCGTCATGAGCTTCGAGCACCTCGACGCCCATGGCCTTCAGAAGGCCGCTCATGAACCACACCACTGCCGGATCGTCATCGGCGACGACGATTCGACGCCCCTGCAACGTCACGCCATCACCGGCGCGATTGTCCGTTGCGGTTGAGCCCCGATCGCCGGCGCGTCGCTCATCGTTGCCCCACGCGGCGAACGGCACGGCACCCTCCGGCCCGCTCGAATCGAAGCGCACAGCGCCGCTCGAGCGCAGCGTAACGAGCTCACGCACGCGAGCAACTGCACCCCACACCGCCGCCATCACGTCCGCGCCATCGCCAAAACCGACACTGGTGCCCCGCGCGCTGGGCTCCACAGCCTCCAATAGTCCGCGCCGGACCTCCGCGGAAATGCGATCCGCCAGTGCTTCCACCGAGAGCTCACCGAGCGGCTCACGTCCAGTTCGAGGCTCGGCGGCTTGAGCTCGCAGCTCCACCACCGTCCGCTGCAGCGTCTCTGGACTGACCGGCTTCGAAAGGACGCGCGCCGCACCCAGGGCGATGAAGGACGACGCAGCCTCCGGGCTGGCAAAGTCACCGACCACCACGAGTGGCACGGGTTCGACTAGCGGGTCCTGGGCGAACGTCTCGACCAAATCACGAGCGCCCGGACGATCGGCGTCGATGACTGCTAAATCCGGGCCGAACAGGCGCGCTTGCTCACGCGCGCGAGTCAGGTCCTCGGTGCGCTCGTACTCGACGTGGGTGTCGGGGATGGCCTTGATGGCGTCGGCCAAGGATTGCGCGCCAAAGATCAACACACTGAGCGGCCACGTGCTCGGGACGCGGTCGGCATGCGCCTCCAGCGGCGGACGGAGCGAAACTGGCACGCCCAGAACCAACGACGGGAGCAGGTCGAGGGCCCGCGCAACGTCGCCAAATTCACTTCGCCGAAGCTTCTTCTCCGCTTCAGTCAGGGCCTCTGCGACGCTCGCGAACCCGAGCACCCGCGCAGCAGAGGCGAGAGCGTGTACGCGCCGCAAGAGGCCGTTCCGCTGTGCGCCGTCGTTTGGACTCTGCTCGACGGCACGCAGCGCCGAGCGCAGCGCTTCGACACGCCTGCCTAGACTTCCGACGAAATCGCCACGCGCGCCCGACAGTCGGGCGGTCTCCTCTTCGCGGGCTGGGACTGGCCCGACCATGTTCCGGCCATACTACAGCTGGCCGCGCCAGCCGAGTTTTTGGTGGTTTTGGCTGCTCAAGCCGGCGCGAGGCGGGCAATGATCGAGTCCGTCGCGCCCCGCGTGCCGAGCGAACCCCCAAGATCAGGAGTCGTTTCCCCTGCGCGAACGGCGCCTGCGATGGCGCCCTCCAGCTCGATAGAGGCCTCACGAAAGCCGAGCTCGTCGAAGAGCATCGCAACGCACAGCAGGGTCGCCACGGGGTTGGCGAGGCCACGGCCCACCAGCTTGGGCGCTGAACCGTGCACCGGCTCGAACAACTTCACGCGTTCGGGGTGATCCGCGTTCGAGCTGACGCTCGCAGCCACGCCGAGCCCACCCTGAAGGGCGGCTCCGAGATCGGTCACGATATCGCCAAACAAGTTGTTCGTCACGATGACCTCGAACTGGCTCGGATCGCGGATCAATTCGAAGCACAACGCGTCGATGTACAAATGCTGCGCCTCGATGTCGGCGTACTCGGCCCGCACTTCATGAAACACTCGTAGCCACAGCTCGTGCGCGTGCCGCATGGCGTTCGACTTGTCAGCCATATGGACGCGTCCTCGACCGCTGCGCTTTGCATAGCCAAATGCGGCACGCACGATGCGCTCCACGCCCTTGCGAGTGTTGATGTCCTCGTTGATCGCGATCTCGTCGGCTGTCCCGCGCCGCAGTTGCCCGCCAATGCCGGCGTAGATTCCCTCTGTATTCTCGCGAAAAACCACGAAATCGACGTCCTGCGCGGTGCGACCGCGGAGTGGCACCAAGCTGTCAGCGAGCGCGCGAATCGGTCGCACGTTCGCATACAGATCGAACCCGAAACGCATGCCGAATAAGATCTCTCGCGCGTGCTCGAAGTTTGGTACGCGCGCGTCGCCCAGCGCACCCAGAAGCACCGCGGCGCATTCACCGGCGATCGCTTGCTTGATATCGTCGGGGAAGGTGCTGCCGTCGCGCAAGTAGCGTTCCGCGCCGAG
The DNA here is from genome assembly GCA_035485095.1 of Polyangiaceae bacterium. Classification (GTDB taxonomy): domain Bacteria; phylum Myxococcota_A; class Polyangia; order Polyangiales; family Polyangiaceae; genus PMG-095. The sequence goes on from DATHOI010000813.1 coordinate 2,304, forward strand.
GTCGAGGTGCCACAGCTCCAGCGCAACGCCGCGCCGCTCACGAAACCAATCGAGCACACGAACGCCCTCGCCGATGACCTCTGGACCAATGCCGTCGCCGCCGATGATCGCGACTTTTTTCATTCAGCCGCCGGCCGCGCGCTCGAGCAATAGGCGAAGGAGCCCAGCCACTTGTTCGGG
>DATHOI010000814.1:0-6338 GCA_035485095.1 Polyangiaceae bacterium
ATCTTAGCTAGCACCTGCGGCGATTGAGTAGTTCGGCAGTAACCGAGCCAGAGGTCGCCATTCGATGAGAATGCAAGCGCGTCAGCTGAAGCACCGCCCAATCCCACGTTCGGTATCGTTAGTGGGACGCTTGCGGCATCAACCTGCGCGCCGGTGGTTGCCAACTGCGTCGCGTCGAATCCCAAGGCCGAGCGGGACAGGTCGTTCGTGATCCACAGGGCGCCCGCGCCTGGACGCGGCGTGTAGGTGATGGTGATGGTCGCTGTGCCTCCGGCTGCCACCGTGCCGCTGCCCGAAACGATCGCGTCGAGGATCGAATCGACTTGCGCGCCGGCTACTGAAATTGATGGCGGCGTGGCTAGTACCGTGTACGTGCCAGGCTCCAGGTTGCTCAGCGTCGTCGTCGCGGAGATGCTTTGGCTGAAGCCGTCCGGGCCCGAAATTGCGACACTTACGGCTTGTCCATTCGGAACGCCGATAACATCGACCTCGAGCGACGTAGCGGGCTGCGGTTCGCCACCTGCGCCGCCTTCATTCGGCTCGCCCGCGCTTCCGCCAACTGGGGCGCCAGCGGCTCCGCCAGCGCTGCCAGCGTTTCCGCCAGTGCCGCCGTTAACTGTCGAACCGCCCTTGCCCGCCGCGTTTGCGAGGCCGCCCGTTCCCGCGCCGCCGATGGTTCCGCCCTTGCCACCTTGCGGCACAGAAGAGCCGCCTTCGCCAGCTGTACCACCATTACTAGATGAGATCGCGCCGGAATCTCCGCCGCACGCAAATGCCAACATTGAGCCCGCCCCTACGACCAATAACACCACATTAAGGTAACGCACTGCTCTTCTCCCTTGGAAAGCAATCGAGGCGATGGCGCCAGATTCCTTGATGATTAGCACCACTTTGCCCTGTTTGCACCTCGCACCCGCGCCGCTACGCGATGTTGATCAGCTGCCGCGGACCGAAAATCGCGAGTCCGCGCTGTGCGGGATGCTCTGGACGGCCCTCGGGAGTGACTTGACGCGACCGTCCTACAAAGGGAATAGCGGCCCCTCATGCAGGCGCCCTCGTGGTCTCGACTTCTATGCCGCGTGAGCCGCGGGTTAAACGTCGCCGATACGGCTCAGCAGGTCCTGCGCGACGAGCTTCTTTTCGCGTTCTTGGAGCCGAGTCAACGCACCCTCTTGACGTTCGACGCATACTCACGAAGCAGCAACTACGTGCCCGGCGGTACGTATTTTTCTCACGGATTATTCCCGTGGGAAGGGATGCTGCTCGATGATTCACGCATCCCGCGTGCCGGGCGTGTATTGCTGGCTGCGGCGGGTGGTGGACGTGAGCTCCAGGTCTTGTTGGAGCGCGGTTATGAAGTGTTTGCTTTCGAACCCGTCTCCAAGCCGCTTCGAAGCGCGCGCGAGATCGCGCGCGCTTCGAGCGCTCGAGTGGTCCAAGCCACCTATCAGGATCTGGTGGCGCGAGCCCGAGGGGAGCACGGTGCGCTCGACGATTGCCAGGGGCCCTTCGACTTCTGCTTACTCGGTTGGGCTAGTCTGTCACACTTGACCGAGCCAGGCGCCGTGCTCGATGTGCTTCGCGCGCTCCGAACATTAGCGCCTGCGGCACCAGTCATGACGAGCTTTTTCACGCGCAGCGCGGGACCCCCGCCTACTGGAGGGGGCGCACGCAAGCTGCGGCGAGCTTTGAGGCGAGCCCTCCAGGCTTTGGGGGGGCGCAGCGTCGACCCTGGACTACAATTTTTGACTGGCGCGGGCTTTCTCTACTCCTTCTCACGCGATGAATTGTTCCGTCTGTCTGGCGAGGCAGGCTACGAGGTCGGGTTCTTCAGCGAACTGGATTGCCCGCACGCCTTGCTCTTGCCGAAATCGGGAGCACGAATCGACTCGACGAATGGTGGATGAGCCTCGATGTCAATCACGTTAGCATCGTTCGGGAGCCACTCTCTGCGATGAGAGACGACGACTACAGCGCGCTCTACCAACTGACGTTCGAGCACGTTCGCGAGCTGTGCGCGGCCGTCTGCGTCTAACCACACATCGGGTTCGTCAAGCAAGAGGAGGCGGGGCCCTTTGAGAATAGCTCGGGCAACGGCGATGCGTCGCTGCTGGCCTCTGGAGAGCTCACCCGCTAGCTGCTGTAGTGGCCGCTGTAGCCCCAACTCGGCCAATAGCTGCTCGATGGCATCCGTAGCAGCGGTCGGCGCGACGAGGCGCACATTGTCCTCGATACTGAGCGCTTCGACAATCAGAGGATTCTGAGGAACGAAACCGAAGTCATCGCGTGCGACATCGCAGCAAGCGGCGTCATCGATCCGGAGCGAACCCTGGTCGGGCGTCAGCACGCCGCAGATCAGTCTGGCGAGAGTCGTCTTGCCCGCGCCATTCGGCGCAATGATCAGCACAACGCGCCCCAAATCGACGTCGAAATCGACGCTGGCTAGAGCTGGCTTCGGTGAAGAGACTGGATAAGAGAACCACAGGCCGCGAGCCGCGAGGCGCGACGGACGATCTTGAAGTGGCTGACGGTTGGGAGACAAGCCGCTCGACCGTGGCAGCAGCGGGGTCAACGAGGCGTACGCTGCTAGTAGCAAGTCCGCGTGCAACGCGAAAACGTAGCCGATCGGAACTGCGGTGCCTAGCACGAGCAGTCCTGAGATGTTGTGCACACTCAGCGTGCGTTCGGGCGCAAGATGAAGCGGGTCTACATGTTGCAGTCGGAAGATGAGCAGCAGGCCACTCAAGAAGAATGCGCCCAGTAAGAGCCGGTGCTGCAACCGTTTGACCTCGAGCCGATCGTCGGCAGAGGACCAGTCCTCGACGCTCCGCGTCAGTCGAACCAAAAAGGGCGCGCGTGCGCGCTCGCCGTAGATCTCGCCGCCATCCCGCTCCGCCGCAGCAACCCAGCCTGCGGCACGTTGACGTTGCTCCGCGACGGCGTCGACGGCTACCGCGTGTCGCCTGTTGCTCCAGATCGTCAGTCCGAGGGTCAGGACCGACAGCGCCAACAGTGAGCCCACTAACCTGTCGCTCATCGCTGGCGCCGCGAGCACGAGGACGCTCACTCCGGCTAGACCTGCCGCAAGCAGGGCTGGCGCATGGACGGCAATGGCGCGTTCGAGCAGGTGAGCTGCCCAGAATGCCGATTCAACCTCGGCTTCTGGCACCAGCGTGCGCTTGTCGAGAGCCTGCCGCGCTGCCTCGCGAATGAAGCTTGCGCGCAGCTGTCGTCTCAAGCCCCGGCGCACGGCGCCACGCAAGATTTCGAGCGCAGCCCCGGCGATGATCGGTAGCGCGAGAAACTCGCTGCCGAGCTCGATCAGCGTCAGCGGCAATGCCATCAGGGTGGCGTAGTGCAGCGCCGCGATGGCAAGGACTCGTGGACCCCAGTGACTCCACCGACCCAGCCATCGCTCATAACTCGCCACACTTGGCTTCGCGGAAGTCAGGAAGCCTCTGGGGCGAAGTGTTGCAGCGGCGAGCCCGCCCACTCGATCAGGCCTCTCGCGGCCAGCGGCGGGTCCTCGAGCCACTCAGTGCCCAGCTCAAGCCGGGCGACATGAGCTCGACGCGCCAAGAGCGCCAAGAGCGCGAGGTGCCGGCGCGGATCGGGGTGGCAATCGAGACTCAATCCATTCGACTGCGCGATCAGGAGTCCCGTTGCTTCAGCCAGCGTCAGCGAGGACAGCGTGGATTTCCGGTGCGCTGAACGCCCCAAAAACAGCAGGGTGGTTGGACCCAACCAACGCGTCAGATATCTGCCGGGGAACGCCGCTGAGGCATCGAGCTGCCACTTGGTGTCCGTCGTGAGCTTGGACAAGAAAGGCTTTAGTGACGAAAATGAGCGGAGGACGTGATCCGTCAAGCGGAAGGTCGGCCCATAGGCGAGTAGTTCTACGTCGCCGGACTGTTCGCGGAGCAGCACGCCATCGTCGCCCAAGTAGGCGCACCCTGCGCTCGCGAGCGCGGTTGCGGTTGTGCTTTTGCCAGCTCCCGAGTCTCCAACGAGCACCAACGCGCGGCCGTCGACACAGAGTGCAGCGGCGTGGAGGCTGTGAACGCCGTTGATGCGAAGTGCGATGAGTAGCGCGGCAAGTAAGACTTGGGGCGGCGCTCGATCATGAACAACTGCCAGTACTCCATCAATCGCCCCCGCGGAATCAATGGTCAACCAAGACTGGTTGCGGTCACAGACGATGAGCCCAGTCGCCGTTCGCCCGAGCCAAATGTTCGGCTCTTCGAGTAGCACTTTCAGAACGGGCGGGCATGCGCGCGTCCCCGGTGCACCAACGCGGACCTCGATGAAGGGTCCACCGAGCGCGGACGAAGCAGCGCTCAGCCACGCACCTAAGCGATGGGTGGAGGCTGCATCAAGCAACAGGTGAGCGCCGTGCAAAACAGGCACGTGCGGGCCCTCGGGTTCGCGTAACGCGCCTCTCGCCTAGTGCCCACTCATAGAAACGAGAGTCGCACTTTGCACCGACCGGCCCGGCGTAGCTTTCGGCGCCTCGTAAGGCCGGCGGGGACGCGGAGGCACGGAGTCCTTCGTCTGAGTCGTGTCTTCCGGAGTAGTAGTCGGAGTCATGGCGAGTTCGTGAAGTATAGTCCGACTCCCACGGTAGCGGCAAGGAGGCGAAATCGGGCCGAAAATCCGCCCCCGGTGTGGGATTCCCCAAAGACGCGCGTTCGACGCGGCCTTTCGGCCGATTCTCAGGAGAGCGATGAGATTGGGCTAAGGATCTCGTACCGACCGCATCGGTCGAGTATCAGAGATGGCGTGAAGGCCGCGCATGTGCTGATCGCAGTGGCTTGGTTGGTGGCGGCGGTGGGCGTGTCGCGCACCTTCGGGGGTCGCGCGCTCAATCTGGGCTTCGTTGCTGCGCTGATTCTCACGGTCGCGGCGGGCGCGACTGACTGGCGTGCGCTGAAATCACTCCCGAATAGAATGCCGCTCCAAGCGCTCGGGTTCGAGGCGCTCGCCTTTGTTGCCCCCGCTGCGCTGTGCAGGCTCGGGCTTCGGGCATGGTTGAGCGCGGGCCGAGCTTGCGCCGCGTTGGCTTGGCTCGCGGTGTTTATCGCGTTCGACGGCGAGACGGTGAGAAGCGTTGTCATACGCTGCATTCGCGCTTCTGATTGGCAATCTCGCCGTTGTTCTGGCAAGTCAGTCGGCGCCCGCGAATTGGAGTGCCTTTGAGATCATGCAGCACGAATACGTCGCGAGCTCGCCACGTTTTCGCGGGCTCGCCAATAGCGCCGCGCCTGCAGGAGCGGGGGTATTCGTGAGCATTGGCCTGACTGAGGCCTTGCCTCGCAGAAACCTCTGTTTGGCTGGCGGAGCGCTTGGACTGATAGAGGATTGTGCGATCCTCTCCGTGCTGACTCTTTTGGCGACGCAGCTCGAACCGCGCGCAATGGTGCCTTTGCGTCGCGTGGTCGCTCCGTTCGGTGCAGATGCCGGTCATGGAGAGCTCTCTTCGTGAAGGAACTGCTTCTGTCACCGCCTTCGGTTGTGATCGACGCCGATCTTGCGTGGCTGCTGCGATCCGCCTTCGCGGAAACGCTGAGCGAGCCGTACCCGGTGGATGCGGCTCGCGCGCTCCACTTGGCGCGTACCACTCAATTGTCGGGCCGCGTTGCGAGGCGGCTCGAAGCTTGGCGCGGAACACCAGAGCTCGCTGTGCTCGGCCCCGAGCTCGACGCGGACTACTACGCTAACGTCGCCAAAGAAGTTCTACTCGTGCAAGCGCAGGATAAGATTGCGGCGCTCGGGGAGCGCCTGGGCGTGCCGATCATTGCGCTCAAATTCGCCGGCCTTCGTTTGGCTCGCGTGATCACGCCTGGCACGCGTGCGGTCGCGGATCTCGATCTGTTGCTGCCCGAGCCGTCGGCGAGGTCGTTCTGGCTTGCGCTCCTGGAGGCGGGTTTCGTCAGAACGAATACTCGCGAATACTCGCATCAACTGGAGGCCCTGTCGGATCCGTTTGGCGCGACCATCGACCTGCACGTGCACGTGCCTGGCGTATTGCTAGAGGAACGGGGTTTTGCGACTGCTGATCAACTGCTCACTCGGGGCTTGGTCAGACGCACGAGCGGTTCGCTCTTGGTGCCGAGCCCCGCCCTGCTTTGCGCCCATGCAATCGCTCATGCGTTGTTACAGAATCGCTCCACGCCGCAAACGTACTCGCCCCTTCGTATGGTCGCCGATGTCATGGATCTGCGTCGCGTTCAGCCCGACGTCGTATCGCTAGCGGCGAATCATCTAGCGCGTGAGCTGCGAGTTACCTGCGAGGTGTTGGAACGTCTTTGCGCGTCGCTTTCCATAGGGGTGTTTAGCGG
>DATHOI010000815.1:0-11275 GCA_035485095.1 Polyangiaceae bacterium
TGTTAGAGCAAGTCGCGCCGACCGTGACGGTGGAAGCTCTCAACTCGCTCTGCTTGCCGCGTCATTCGCGATGGACTTCGGACTTTGCGGCGCATGCAGCAGCGGGCCTCGGGGTGTGTTCCTCCGTCCTCGAATTGGAACTGGACCCACGCTCGCCGCCGGAAGCGGGCGAGCGGGTTGGCAAGTCGGTGGCGAATTCGGCTTGGGTTATCAATGGAGCACAATCGAATTCGAAGCGCTGACGTTGCTCGATCAGATCACCGCGGGTGATGGCAAGAACGCTCCGGCGCTGTCCTTCGGTGGCAGAATAGCGGTCCTCCAATTCCATTGACGCCGGCTGAGACAGTCCACCGACGGTCGTTCTCGCCGACTTCAGCCGACGTCGAGCTCGACGCCCGGAAACAGTCGTGCGGCGACGTCGCGCCCGTAGAGGCGCAGCGCGAGTCGCGCGCGCACGACGCCGGCTGAGGCATTCGGTTCGGCAGCGCGAATAGACGACTCGGCGAGCTCTCGAACGGCCGAATTCACCGCCGCGGCAAGGCGAGCCAGCGGAGCTCGGGCGCGTAAAAGCTCGTAGTAGCGCTCGATGGCTTGCTCCGAGGTATCGCGCATGACGGCGATGAGTATACCAAGCGACAAGCTCCCGTGGCGACGATTCAGTGGGCACTTCGCGCACGAGAGCGCTGCTCGTCGGCGATAAGCCCTCGCGACAAGCACGTCCTCGACGCCCGTTCGCTACCCTCGCCACAGCGTGTCCGATGACGACCCAGATATGGGCATAACGCGCCGGGCAAGACGGACAATCGCAGCTCGGCTCGAGCGGCGTCATTTTTTCTTGCACAAACCGACGCGAGCCCCCACTCACGGCTATGCCTCGATGGTTTGCACTGGTCTTGCTGTTGCTTGCAGGTTGTGCCGGTTCGGGCGGAGCAGCTGGGGCGGCGGGTGTCGCGAGCGGCGGCGCTGCCGGGCAACCTACGGATGACGCGCGCGGGGGAGGCGGAGATGCCACCACGCTCAACGCTGGAGCGGGCAACGGCCCGGTCTCCGTCGGTGGCTCCGCTACTGGCGGGTTGGGCGGGACCGCCGGTTCGCTCGGCGGCGGTTCGGGGGCATCCGGCGCCGCCGGTCTCGCGGGTAGCTCTGGCACGGGCGGTGCGCCTCAGAGCGGCCTCCTCAAGCTCATGCCGCTCGGCGACTCGATCACGGAAGGGTCGTTCGGAACCAACGCTGGTTATCGCGGCCCGCTGTACGCGTTGCTGACGAAGACCGCGCTTCAAGTATCGTTCGTTGGCAGCTCGGTGCAGGGCACGGTGACCACCGACACTGACCCGCTGCCAATGGAGCAGCGGCACAACGAAGGGCACCCGTCGTATACGATCAACGACATCGACAACAACTTGGATGGGCTCGATACGACCACGTTTCAGCAATACGGGGGTGCTGATCGCGATCCAAATGGCGGGCATTGGTTCGACGGCATCGCCAGTGGCGCAGAAGCACGGCCGGCGCTCTACCCGGACATCATCACACTCATGGTGGGCACGAACAACCTGAGCGATACGGATCGCACTGAGGTGCAAACTGAACTGCACGCTCTGCTCACGAAGATCACGACCCAGCGTCCGAGCGCATACCTAATCGTGGCCCAGATCACGCCCAACAGCTCGCCCAACATTACCAGCTACAACGTAGCCGTCGCCGCAGAAGTGACGACTTTTGCGGGCGCCGGCAAGCGCGTCACACTCGTCGACATGAACACCGGTTTTCCCAGTGATGGGCTCTCGGCCGACGGTATTCACCCGAACGACACAGGCTACGCGTTCATGGCGCAAAAGTGGTTCGCCGCCGTCACGGCATTGATGCTTTAGTGGGCTCCGCGATCGGGCCTGCCGGGGACGTCGTGCGGAGCTCGGTCTCGTGATCGAGCCAGGCATCGTCTTGCGCAGAGCGTGGGAGTCTCATCGGCGCAAGTAGAGCCACGCTGGCGCAAGTAGAGCCATGCTGGCGCAAGTAGAGCCGCGTGAAGCGCAGCTGGCTGGCCACGAGTTACTCGAGATCTGGCTCGAGCTCCGCGATCCGAAGCAGCCCTGCGCCTCGCGCTCCGAAGGCATGAGTCTTGCTGTCTAGCGCTTCGAGGGACGCACAGGCGACCTATGCAGCAAGACCGGGCGCGAGCCGGTGTGTTCGGCGCCGTTATTTCGCGCGGTCGCGGCGCTCATGCGCGCGGCGGCTGCACTGATCGCCGTCGTGGACAGCCCGCGCAGGAAAACGATGAACTTTAAGGAGGAATGTAGCATGTGGCATACTGGTCGACAGGTTTCCCAAGGCTTGCCTGTTTGTTTGGGCTGGACGGCAATCGGCTCGTGTCTCGTGGTCGCTGGCTGCGGCGCGTCGCCCAACACTGCGACGACGAGTCGCGGCGAACAGGTGGCAGAGGCAAAGCAGGCGCTCGCCGGCGCGACCGATGTATCCCTTCAGGTCGTGGGCAAGTGTCTCGACGTTCCCGGCTTCAACGATACGAACGGGACTGACGTCCAGATCTATGATTGCAACGGCGGCACCAACCAGCAGTGGGAGTTCTGGAGCGACGGCACGGTGCGGCCGACCTTCAATACGAATAAATGTCTTGATCTACCGGGCTGGGAAACCGCCAACGGCACCCCCATCCAGATCTACGATTGCCACGGCAGTACGAACCAGCAGTGGACCCTGAGCTCGAACGGAATTCTGCAAGGGTACGGCGGCAAGTGCGTGGATGATCCCGGCTTCTCTACGAGCGACGGAACGAACCTTCAATACTACGACTGCAACGGCGGGTTCAGCCAGGTATTCACCCTCGCACCCCCGATGGGAGGCCCAAGCACATTTTTGAATTTGAAGGCGGAAGAAGACAACGTTGGGCTCGACCAGGAGATGTGCATGGGCATCGCGGGCGGGGTTCTTGGGAGCGGATACCCGTTTGATAGAAACATCATTGTTTGGGACTGCAACGGTTCGCCGGATCAAACGTGGACTCGAACTTTTCAGACAGATCGATCGGGGCAATCGGGCGTGGTCGATTTAGTCGATGGGTCACTGGGCATGTTCGGGGGAGAGCCCGATTACCCTGTCTGCCTTTGGAATGAGGACTTTGGCGTCAAGCCGTTCGACGGGCTACAACTGACGACCGAGTATTGCCCAGACCAAGGCTCGTATCAGGGCGGCTTCGTTTTCAAATACGTCCAGAACGACGCATTCGGCTATCCGTGCTTTACGCTCCAGGACCCGCAGTCGGGCCTATATGTTGGTGTGGCCAATGCCCAAGCTAACCCCGTCCAAAATGGGATGCCCATCATCTTTTGGGATCGTACTCCCAGTGACGATCAGGTTTGGTGCGATCACTCTGCGAATACCGGGTTCTTCACGGTCACACCCGACTTCGTCATCACCAACGTGATCTACGCGCCGCCGGGCAAGTCCTCGAGCATGGCGTACCAGAGCACGACCACCGTCGGTTCGGCGCTAACGACCAGCAAGAGCTTTCAGGATGCCACGGACGTCACCGCCACGGCCTCTGTCGGCAACATGATGACTCCTGGCATGGGCAGCGTCAGCGTGAGCTACGACCACACCTTTGGCGACAGCGACACGTCGGAAGTGGACCAGACGACAACCTGGACTCAGGGGGACAAGATGCCCGGCGAAACCAACGGCATCGACCACGACTGGGACGAGATATGGTTCGTGGTTCATCCCATCCTGAATGTGTCATTCACGCCGGGTAGCTCGGGCGCGCCAGACGTCACGAACTGGCAGTTCGCCCAGGGCGACGGCGAGACGACCGCCGTTACGGGGTTCGCGTATGCCGGAGAGCTCAATGGCGATATCGCCATGAGCGCCCAAAATCAGCAGCTCTTCAGCGCCTTCAGCATCACGCCCGACATGTACCCTGGGCTCCTCCAAGCTGACGCATTTTTCCAGGGCATCGCTCCGACTCCAGGCATGGACACGGATCGCTTCGACTACATCAACGAGTTCCCATACCAACCGCCTCCCTCGCCGCTCGGCCCGGGCCAAATGGCCACCACGCAGCCGTATGCGGTGACTCAAAGCACCGCCACGAGCGACACGAAGACAAGCTCGTATTCGAATTCGGTGGGTGTCACGGTCAGCGGGGGTGTGAATGACGGCCTATTCAAGGCGTCGTTGAGCGTGAGCAACAAGTGGACGTGGACCCACTCGTCGAGCAACAAGGAGTCGACGGGCACCGGCTCGATGGACACGCTCACTGTCGGTCAACCCGACTTCGGCTACAACGGTCCGGGCTTGCTTCACGTCTACGAGGACAGAATATTCAAGACGTACGCCTTCACGCTCGACTACGCGGGGCCAGCCCCGTTCACGGATGATGGCAGCACATTTTGCGAAGTCGGCGGCGTAGGGATGCATTGCTGCCCGACCGGCAGCGCGATGATCGGCGTCCGGCTCGATCAGAACGTGTTCAAGTGCGGTCAGCTCCAAGACGCTTCGGGGCCGATCGTGGCGGACACTTCCACGTATCGGAACGTGAGCAAGCCCAACGACGACGGCACCTCCACTATCTACAACATGCACACGTGTCCCTTCGGCTACGTGATGGTGGGCCTACACGAGGACTTGAACGTACTCGCGTGCCAGCAAATACCGCCCAACGCCATTAGTGATGCCATCACTGGCGAGGTGGTCGATACGGGCACGGAGGACGGCTACCCGATGCACGCGTGCGAATCGACGCCTCGCAACTATGCGATGTCCGGTTTCGACGGGGCCAACAACCTGCTTACGTGCGCTACGAATCCGGGCTTGAAATGAGATTGCTGTGAAAGGTGAGGCCGCGCGACGGACGAATGCGAGCAGCACGCTCACGCCGAACGCGCGGCCAAACACCTGACGCGGCACGAGGCGCGTGCTTCGGCGTCCCCACGGTCACGTTAGCCAGCCATCTTGACGGGCGCTTCTCGCTCCGCTCGAAGCGACTCGGGGGCTTAGCATGTCGAGCATGCGCAATGGATTTTTGATCTGTTCGTTACGCATGAAGCTCAGCGCGTCGTCGATCAACGTTCGGCCTTCCTCTCCGCCGAGCAATTCGCCGCGGCGATAGCGCACGACCGCACGATGAAGCATCATACCCGTTGCAGTCGCCTTCGTCTCGGCTTGGAGCAGGGAGCACAGCGCACGCGGCGCGTCTCCATTGCGCGCCGCCGTCCCAAAGAACAGAATCGAGGCAAAGCATTCGCCCCAGGTCACTCGTTCGGCAGCGATAGCGCGCGCGCAGGATTCCGCGTCACGCAGCAGCGCGCGAGTCGGCCGTTCGTCATAGGCTGCCAACGCGGCCAAGCCGCGTACAAAACGCATTCCGAAACGCGTGATCTGGGCGCGAAAGGCGACTCCCCAGCGTAGCGGCGCCCAGTCGCGCAGGATCCGCTCATGACCGGCGCGGCCTCGGCCTTCGTACAGCTCGATGTGAGCCGCGGCCATCATGTTCGAATACCGTGGCACGTCGAAGTGTTTGCTCGGCCAGCGGCTTTCGGCGATGCTCAGCATGCGCCGCGCTTCGCCGACATCGTCTCGGCTGAGCCACGCGACGTTGCTGAAACTCGTCATCTGGTACGTCGCTGCGTACAAATCGCCGCGCCGCTCTGCGTCCGCCACGTAGCTCGGTACTTGGTCCAGCACGGCGGCGAAACGGCCGCGCATCATCGCCGCCCAAACCTTGAACGCGCGCGCGCTTGCCAGTTCGAATGACGCCCCAGGCCGACCCTGGAAGATGGCTTCCGCCGTCGCACATTGTTCTTCGCTCTCGCTCCACTCGCCTAAAAAGAAAGCGCTCGCACCGCGACTCAATGCAACCCAAGCCCGAGCCGGAGAGTGCCCGAACTCAGCGGCGAGCGAGCTTGCCGCGTGCAGTGAACGCTCGATCCTCGGGCGCAACGCGCGACCCGCGAGCGCAAGAAAGATTGCCTCGGACGTGTGCGCTCGTAATACCTGCAGCGGAGTCCCCGCCTGAAGCGCGAGCAGCGTGGTGCGGCACTGGAGCTCGGCGCTACGAATGCCGTCGAACATGGTGAGGCAAGTAGCTGCCATCCAGGCTCCGTCGAGCCGCGCGAGCGTGAGTGCCGTAACCTCGCTCTCGCTTCGGGGACGATACCGAAAATCGCGCAGTCGGATGCGCAGGCGCAGCAACGTGAGTGAGACCACCGCCGAGAGGCGCGTCTTCGGCGTCGCGATACCCAGCCGTTGGAGCACGCTCGACACTGCCGAAATGCCCTGTTCGATGTGGCCAGAGCGTAGCAATTGCTCGGCGGCGAGCCGCTCGAGTGCAACACTGTCGAGCGAATCGGTATGCTTTGCTGCCAATTGATAGGCCTGCGCGGCATCGAACCCACGCCCCGCATTTGCGAGCGCATCACCGAGTCTTCTTCTCAGCTCGAGGTCCTGCTGCGGTTCGGGCGCGCCCAAATCCAGCGCGCTGCGATACAATCGCGCGGCGCGTTCGAACGCCAGCGCCGATGCTGCTTCATCCGCGGCGACCACCGCGTAGCGGTGCGCGCGCGTTCGATCCCCGGCTTCTTGCCAATGATGAGCAAGCGCCTCAGCGTCTTCCTCGTTGGAGCGTTCGAGCGCGGAAGCGAGTAGCAAATGGTTTTGCCGCCGAGCGCGTGGATTCAGTCGTGCAACTACCGTTTCTCGGATCCGATCGTGATACACTTCGATCACGTCGCTGAGGCGAGCTCCAGCCGTGCAGACCAACCCCGCGTGGCGCAGCTCGCCAACTTGATCGAACAGCGCAGCAACCGCGAGCCGAGAGATCTCGCCAGAGTGCGTGTTCGGTGGGTCGCGGCCGTGGAGGAGCACCGCGTCGGCCAGCACGCCTTGCGCGATAGGTCCTCCGGCGACGGCGGTGAGCTCGAGCAGCCGTCGCGTATCGGGTGTCAGTGAGTTGACGCGCTGCCACAGCGCAGCATCGAGACCGGGCGCTGATGCGTGCTCTGGCGTGGTCGCGATTTGACGTGCAATCTCGCGCAGGAATAGCGGGTGGCCGCGCGCTTCGCTCACTCGTTCGAACACACCTTCGTGCGCGGCGACGCTCGCCCCGACTAGCTCCGTCACGAGCGCGTTCGATTCTTCGTGGCTGAGCGGTCCGAGCGGGATGTGCGTTGTCGCGCCCAACAGCGGTATTCGCAAAGGAGTAGGACGGCGAAGCAGCAACCACAGCATCGCGGGCGCCTTGGGTGGCTGCAACAGTGCGGAAAGCGCAGCCAGACTGTCGATATCCGTCCATTGCAAGTCGTCGATCACGACGATGCTAGGACGGTGCGCTGCTAGTCTCACGAACAGTGCCCGCAACGCCCCGAAGACCCGTTCGCGTTGAGCGTGCGGCTCCAGGGAAGAATGCTGATTCGCGGAGCTCGGTGCACCTTGTAAGCGCTGCATGACCGGGAAGGCGCGCGCGATCTCGCTGGTGTCGGGCGGTAAGAGTTGTTCCGTTTCTTCTGGCGAGAACCGGCATAGCTCGGCGTGCACGGCGTCCATGACGCCATCGAGTGCCTTGTAGGGTAGCGATTCGCGCTCGAAACAACGCCCCGTGAAAACCGCGACGGCTTGCTCTTCGGTTCTCACTGCGCGCAAGAACTCCCTCACCAGCGAGGTTTTGCCGAGGCCTGACTCGCCCTCGATCAGAACCGTGACCGCCTCACCGCGAAGCGTGCGAGTGAATGCTTCGTGCAGAATGGCGAGCTCATTCGCGCGGCCCACGAAGATGCCGTCCGATCCCGCTGGCACCGCCGAGCGACGGTCGTGCGCGTGGGAAACGCGAGCTTTGAGCCGCCTCAGAACTTCTTCAGCACTTGGTCGTCGCGACGGATCGAGCGCTAGCAGATCCGTACACAGCTCGCTCAAGTCGTGCGGCACGCCGCCCGCGACGCGCGCTGGCGGTTCCGGTCGATACTTCAGCTTATTTTCGAGTATTTCCCGGGGTGACCCGATGAATGGCGCGCGTCCCGTCAGTGCTTGATAGAGCACCGCACCAAAGCTGTACCAGTCGCTCGCAGGCCCGACCCGACGGAGCGCAGCTTGTTCCGGAGCCATCATTGCGGGTGTGCCGGCGAGCTCACCTTGCTCGACCGTTCCAAGGGCGTCGAGCTCGGCGATCAGGCCGAAGTCGAGAATCGTCACGTGACCGTGCGCGTCGACCAACACGTTCGAGCGCTTGATGTCGCGATGAATTTTCCCGCGCTGGTGCAGCGCGGACAAGCCACAGGCGAGTTGCTCAAAAGCCGGGCGCAGTCGAGCCTCGTCCAGAATGTGCGGGCGCCGCGCGGCTGCATGCTCGTGCGGCACGCGGCGATCGCCGGCTCGAAGCGTGTCGTCGTCGGCGGATACCGCCAGTGGCAAGCTCGGCCCCTGCTCGCGCACTCTGACCGATTCGCCCCAAACGTAGGAGACGATGTCCACGCCGCGCACGAGTTGCATCGACAAGAGCCAGTGGCCCTGGTCGAAGATCAACTCCTTCAAGTCGACCAGATTCGGATGCCGAATCTCCTGAAGAGCGCGAAATTCTTGCTTGAAAGAGGCGATTGCCTGCGCGTGACGTTCGGCGAGTACCTTCAACGCAACCGGCGCGCCGCGCTCGCGATCCAAGGCCTCGTAGACGACGCCGCTGGCGCCGCGACCGAGCAACGAGCAAAGCTCGAATCTCGCGGTACCGCGGAATTGAATGGACGCGAGATTTGGCATTGTTACAGCGCCGTTCGGTCGCGCTAGCGCCAGCAGGCCCCGAGCCAGGAACCAGTCCCAGCCAGCTCTGACTCAACTCCGTATGCGTGTCGACGAAAAAGGTGGCGCGCGCGGCGACTGAGACGTCTTGCTACGCTGGGCGTGATTGTCGCAGCGCGCGCCGCGCGATAGGATGCTCGTGTCGATGGGCAAGCGTGGTGATGAACCGAAGCGCGAGCGTGCGTCCGCGAATGCCGCGTACGACGCTGCAGTTGCAGACATCTCCACGACGATTGGAGAACGCTCGAGCCCCTCCCAGTCGAGAACGCTTCAGCTCGTGGTGTTCGAATCGACGGGGCTCGCCGTCTACCCGTTGCCTGAATCGGGAACGGTGAGCATCGGTCGCGCCGAAGACTGTGATGTCCGCATTGGAGATGCGCTCGCGTCACGTCGGCATGCCTCCCTGCATTTGACCCCGCTTTCAATCGTGGACGACAACAGCGCGAATGGCACGCGACTTGGCGCGCGTCGACTCAGCGCAGGCGTGCGCGAGGAGTTCTCGCTAGGACAAGCGATTGCGATTGGGGCGGCGATACTCATCGTGCGCCGCGCCGACGCGGCAGTTTCAGGCACGTACAAGAAGCGCTCGGTGATGCCCCAGCCCAGCGCGGTCGTCGTGCGCGATCCGGTGATGCAAAAGCTGTATGCGTTGATCGAGCGGGTCGCCAAGGGTCAGATCAGCGTCCTCATTCTCGGCGAGACGGGCGTCGGCAAGGAGGTGGTCGCCGACGCGATTCATCGCGCCTCGCCGCGCAGCGAGGCATCGATACTGAAGATCAGTTGCGCGACGTTGTCGGAGGCGCTGCTAGAAAGTGAGCTCTTCGGACATGAGCGCGGGGCGTTCACGGGCGCCGTGACCGCCAAGCCTGGACTAGTCGAGTTGGCAGACGGCGGCACGGTCTTCCTCGACGAAGTCGGGGAGCTCACGCCTTCGCTACAAGCCAAGTTGCTGCGCTTACTCGAGACACGCGAGGTCATCCGGGTCGGAGGACTCCGCTCCAAGCCGGTCGACGTGCGGTTCTTGTTCGCCACCAATCGCGACCTCGAAGAAGCCGTTACCCGCGGGGCGTTTCGTTCGGACCTCTTTTTTCGACTAAAGGGCGCAGTGGTCGAAGTCCCGCCATTGCGTGAGCGAAGCTCCGAGATTGTCCCGCTGGCGGAGGCGTTCCTCGCGCGCGCTGCAGAACAAATGGACCTCGCACACGTCCCGACGTTGAGCCACGCGGCCAAGGCCCGCCTCCTCGCGCGTTCCTGGCCGGGTAACGTCCGCGAGCTACGCAACGAAATCGAACGGGCAGCGCTGCTCTCGAATAGCGGTGAAATTCAAGCGGATGAATTCGCGCTCGAGACGGACCGTCGCGCCGGCATGACCGGTGCAGTGCGTCCGACGCAAGTCCCGCCGTCGGACACCCACCATGAGCGTGAACGCATCGCACAGGCGCTGCTCGATTGCGGTGGCAACCAAAGCCGCGCGGCAGAGTCACTTGGCATACCGCGCCGCACGCTGGTGCGAAAAATCGCGCAATTCGGGCTTCCGAGACCGCGCAAGTTCGAGTGAGCCTTCCGGAGCAGTGCGCTCAACCCAACTCGTGATCCACTTTTCTGGAAGGCTGCCGGCGTGAGCTAATGCTGCCCTTACACGGCATTTCTGACATCTCCCAGCGCAGTCGCTGCGGCGCTCCCTTTCTTTCCGTCATACTTTTGGTCACATAGACACCGCCGGGCGCGGCGTGTACGTTCTACGAGTGAAGACTTTCGTCGCGCTGAGTTGGTTCCTGTTTGCATGCAGCTCCGGTTCGTCGAACAGCGGTTCGCCCAGCGGCGCGTGCCCAGATCTGGCGGCCACGTGGACGATCACCAGCCATTGCGTCAGCTCGTTCGTCGGGCAGACTGTGGCGGTGACTCAGAACTCGTGCTCGCTTGCCTTCGCTTCACCGTTCGACGGCTACAGCGGTACAGTGGCGAGCGACAGCAGCCTGCACGTGACCGGTCCGACCGCCACCGGCACGCAGGATTGCACGGGAACCGCGACGACGAGCAGCATCGACCTTTCGTGCCCAGGTCCGTGCCAAGTCACTCTGATGCGCTGACGTCAAGCCGATAGCAACGGGCGGCGGTCGCCCGCACGCGGCGTTACGTCCGCTGAACCCATTGGCTGCGCCAGGTCGGCGCCTCGAAGGGATCCGCAAAATACCGCGTCTCGTGCACGACCTGGTGATTCCGTCACTCTCGCGCGGCGGTCTCAGCGGTATGCCAGCCAGGATTGCTGGCGAATGCCGCGGCGCAAGTCAGAGAGCAGAATAAATATTCGGCGCCTTGGTAGCGCAGTCGCCCAACCGCGGCGCGGCGATCGACCGGTTGCCGACACACCGGATCGACGGGCGTATCACTCACTCCCACGACCAAGCCAATCGAGAACAGCGCGACGGAACCGCGTACGTTCTTGAGTAGGACATCGCCCAGCTCAGCCATCGGGATC